>JAQNCM010000243.1 GCA_029237615.1 Mucilaginibacter sp. | reverse complement strand
TTTAACAACCCCTTTACCTTGCATTGTGAATTAAAATATGTAATTAATTAGTTTATAAGCATTTTAAATAAGACGGCAAATCTAATAAAATTTCCTAAGCATGAAATTTTTAATTTAAAACAAGTGGAGCAGGGAGAGATTAGAGGTTAAAGATTAGAGATTAGTGTATTTTATGCCTGATAATGAATTTGTTATGCTGGATAGAGCGCGAAAAGTAAAGTTTTTAAGAGTAATGCCTTTAAAAAATAAAAAATCAACACATCACGCAACTAATCTCTCACACCAAACCGTTCGTAGGTTATGAAAGAATAAGGCAATAAGTTTTTTTGATCTGGCTCATGATCTTCGCGGTAAACTTCTTTCCATTCATTTTTATCAATTTCCGGAAAAAAGCTGTCGCCGTCAAATTCTGCATGTACAATAGTGAGGTATATGCGGTTTGTAAGTTTTAGCGCTTGCTTATATATTTCAGCGCCACCTACAATAAATACTTCCTGTTCACCTGCACACAATGATAAAGCAGCTTCGGTGGAATGCACTACTTCGCAGCCATCAATAGAAATAGCCTGCCGGGTAATTATAATGTTACGACGGTTAGGAAGCGGCCTGCCAACCGACTCATAGGTTTTTCGTCCCATTATAATGGTGTGGCCTGTGGTAATTTCCTTAAAATGCTTCAAATCTGCTGGCAGGTGCCAAAGCAGTTTATTGTCTTTGCCTATAACATGATTTTCTGAAATTGCTACTACTATGGTTATGGTCATAATACTTTATAGGTTTTGCGTGTTTGATTGGAGCCACAGTTTTATACCATCAAATCTTAGTTCACCTTTGCTTGCTTTAATAACCATTTTATACTTTTCGGTCTGACTTGCCTTAATCGTAATCCCATTTTCCATTAAAGTTAATTGCATCAGCACGTACGCTATACGTTTATTTCCATCGACAAATGGATGATTGATAATGCTACTCTCGAACAATGCGGCTGCTTTATCTATTGCAGTTGGATATAAGTCATTGGAGTCGAATGTTGCATATGGACGATTTAGAGCCGCTTCTAGCGCACCTGTATCTCTTATGCCTTTACTTCCCCCAAATTTGTCAATTAAAATATCATGAATGTATTTTGCATTGTCAATATGAATCATTGAGCAAGTTTTTCAAGCAGTTCTTTATCTTCAGATAAGATCTGCTTTAAGTGAGATGCCAACCTGATGTTTTCTGCAGGGTGTTGTTGCAGTTCCTTAAGGAAGCCCAAAACATCAGGTAAGGCGTCTTCAGGCACCTCATCCAATATTTTATGGATTTCTGTTTTTAATTGTATCGTTGTCATATACAAATTTACAAATTACTTAACAATACTTACACCGCCACCGCTCCTTTAATATGCGGCCATGGATCATAATTCTCTAAAGTAAAATCTTCAAATTTAAATTGAAAAATATCTTTTACATCCGGGTTGATCTTCATGGTTGGTAACGGACGCGGTTCACGGCTCAATTGAAGGGCGGCTTGTTCCAAATGGTTATTATACAAATGGGCATCGCCAAAAGTATGTATAAAGTCGCCGTAATCCAGGTCGCATACCTGGGCCATCATCATAGTAAGCAAAGCGTAGGAGGCAATGTTGAACGGCACGCCTAGAAATATATCTGCGCTTCGCTGATAAAGTTGGCAGGATAATTTACCCTTCAATTCACCCTTCAGGGCGTTAGCGGGTTCTACATAAAACTGAAACAGGCTATGACAGGGAGGTAAAGCCATTTGATTAACATCTGCAACGTTCCACGCCGATATTATCATACGGCGAGAGTCGGGGTTGTTTTTTACCTGGTTTACTACCTGGCTGATCTGATCGATATGCCCTCCATCCGGCATAGGCCATGACCGCCATTGGTAACCATAAACGGGTCCGAGGTTGCCTTCTGCATCGGCCCATTCATCCCAGATACGTACACCGTTTTCTTTTAAATACCTGATATTCGTATCTCCGCTCAAAAACCAAATCAGTTCATGAATGATAGATTTAAGATGCAGCTTTTTGGTGGTAATTAACGGGAAGCCATCCTGCAGGTTAAAACGCATCTGGTAACCAAATACACTTAGGGTGCCCGTTCCGGTACGGTCGTGTTTTTGAGCACCGGTTTCCATCACATGGCTCATCAGATCGAGATACTGTTTCATTTGGGTGGTTGATTAAGTTAAGTATTGAGTTGATTGGTCGGAATAAGCTGGTTCAACAGATCAAACCTATTCCGCTTAACAATTCGGTCACCTATTTTAAAGATACAAATAAAAATAATCTATTTTGCGAAACCTACGGATGTGTAAAAATAACCGTTTGTTAATCAATCTTAATTATCGGCAACGTTATAACTTTGCAGCAACAGAATAGCCAGCAATAACCACTCACCTAATAAACTCAATCAACTATTTCACCACATGATCATATTTCCGAATGCAAAGATAAATATCGGCCTTAATATTATTAACCGCCGTTCTGATGGCTATCATAACCTGGAAACCATTTTCTATCCTGTAAATATAAAAGACGCATTAGAAATTGTTACAGCAGATGAGTTGCGCTTCGAGTCGTCAGGTTTGGAAATACCGGGCAGGGTGGAGGACAATCTCTGCGTTAAGGGCTATCACTTACTAAAAAAAGATTTCGACCTGCCACCTGTGAATATCCATTTGCATAAACATATTCCCATAGGAGCGGGCCTTGGCGGGGGCTCGGCAGATGCAGCTTTTTTTATCCGCTTGGTCAACCAGAACTTTAACCTGGGATTGACGGATGAACGCATGGAGAACTATGCCCGCAAATTAGGGACTGATTGTGCATTTTTTATTCGCAACCAACCGGTTTTTGCTTTTGATCGCGGAGACGAATTTGAACCGGTAAAACTTGATCTGAGCAATTATAAAATAGTGTTGGTTATGCCACCTGTACATGTTTCCACAGCCGAAGCATACGGTGGCGTAAAGCCGGCCCTGGTTCAGCAATCATTAATGGAAATGGTTTACCGGCCTGTTGCCGAATGGAAGCAATTTATTAAAAACGATTTTGAAGTTTCCACATTTAAAAATCACCCTTTGATACGGGGCGTTAAAGCAGCGCTGTACGAGGCCGGTGCACTTTATGCAAGCATGAGTGGAAGTGGTGCTTCCGTTTTCGGCATCTTTGATAAAACACCTGATCTGAGTGAACTGGAAAAAACAAATCAGGTGTTTACGGATTTATGAATTTAGATTTACGATTTATAATTAAACACAAATCGTAAATTTAAAATAGTCAAAGGCCTGCATCTTCCGTAACTCCCCGGCCTACGCCTTCAACCCAATCTGTTTCACCCCAGCCTTTGGCAACAGCGGCCAATAAGCGGTTGTGTACGGCAGTTGCAACCGGCATGGGTGTTTGGCTTTGCTGCGCCAAATTCAACGCAAGACGCGCGTCCTTATAGCCCAGTTTTGTCTTGAAGCCCACGGGTTGGTATTGTTTGTTTGCTATCAGCTTTCCATAGTTCTGAAAAATGGGCGCGTTGAAAATAGTGGAGCCAAAAAACTCAGCCACTTTTAAACTGTCCACCCCGTTTTTTTCAGCAAGGGTAAAAGCTTCTGCCATAATCTCGAGTGAGGCCATGATCATAAAGTTGCCTGCTATTTTCACCACATTGGCGCCGCCAGCGTCTTCACCAAAATCAACAATGCCCTGTCCGATATTTTCCAATATCGGTTTTGCTATTTCTTTTGCCTGCTGGCTTCCCGATGTGCAGATAAATAATTTTTTTGCAGCCGCTGCTTCCGGTCTGCCAAATACAGGCGCTGCCAGGTAAAGGCTGCCGGCATCCTGGTGCTCCTTTGCAAGTTGTTTCGCCGTCTCTGGCAATACCGTACTCATTGAGATATGAACACTGTTTTTTGATGGTTTTTTGAGGATGCCATCTTCACCTAAAACTACTTGTTTTAAAACCTCATCTTCCGATACCATACTGACAATTGCATGTACCCCATCAGCAGCCTCAGCAGGGGTTTTGCATTGCGTTATGGCAGCTGCGTCAAGTTCCTCGGCTTTTGACATTGTGCGGTTATAAACCCGCAGGTGGTACCCCGCACTTATTAAATTTTTAGCCATGTGGATGCCCATGTTTCCGAGCCCGATAAATCCGATTTTCTTTTCCATAGGTTAATTTATATAATCTTTGTCTTCATCACTTAGTGTATTAGATTTTGTCTTGTTTGAATTAACATCTGTAAAATCTCCTCCTAATAATTTAACTTTTTTCGGACGGCTAACCAGCACCCCCAAAACAAAAGCGATTAATGCTATTAAGGCGAAAATGATCAATTTTGAAATTGTAAAAGTTGCCCACAAAAATTCAAAGTCAATTCTGCCGGTGTTTTGCATCAGTGTTGCTGTAAACAGGATGGTGATAAGGATGATAACAATAGTTTTTATGCGCATGATATTTAGTTTAACATTTAATGCAATATCCGGTTTTTAAATGACGGATAAAACCCTATCATATTAAAGTCAGTTTTTTGATTTCAGAAAGAGGGAAGATGGCTTGAGTTTTTCGATTTATCACCCTGCGTTTTTTGCAATTACAGGCCCTCCAACTTATGAACTCAAACCAGCAATAAAGTTTTGACAGTGATACAAACTCGATCACAAAACTATTTCATTGACCGCAGGCAACGGGAAATTTTTCAGCCGGTTTTAAAGCGCATTATTCCGGACTGATTCCGTCAAAATGGCAACCTTAAATTCATCATAAATCATGAGCTGAGATTTCAAAAATTTGTCATCGAATTTGATTTAGTATACATAACCCTTAAATTTTTGATTTGGCTATCAACCAATAATAATTAAGTTCAATACACTTAGCCCTAAATGTTCAGGAGATTCCCCATAAAAAATTAAAACTTTAGTTAATAGTTCTTAATTACTTGATTTATAAATTAATAAATCATTAATTATATGGCGATTTATCTGTTTACTAAAAATATTGGTATTTCTTAAATTTAAACATTTTACTTAGGTGAATTTTAAGTTTATATAAGTTGTATAAATAACTGATTATTAAATTAATAAAATTTATTAATTTTTAAATTTATGGCGAAATTTTCCTGAAAAAAATGATCTTTTATCGAAATAAGTGGGTATAGTGATAATTTTTTATGGGGATGTAATATACACTTAGCCTCATTTATAATTTTGAACTCTAATCGATTTAAACCAACGAAGGTAAATGTGAGTACCTGTAAAGGTGATCGTGTCTTGCAGGGCTTTAAATGCCCAAAATTGAAGTTGGCTATTTATCCCCTATTCATTGTACTGGTCGGAATATTATAACAAAACAGGGAATAAAGATAGAAGTGCGTGGCAGCGGAAAATCAATTAAAGCCGGTTTTTTTGGCGACTAATATGTTTGCGGGTAATAGGAAAAAGCAGGATGGTAGATAAGATTATCGTGGCTCCAACCCAAAATCCTGGCGTCATTTTGTTCAGGTCATGAAAGAATAAATACGCTATCAGGATACCATAAACTGGCTCAAGGTTGGTGATCAATGCTACCCTGAACGCCGATAATTCTTTCATGACGTATACACCCGCCACGTATGCGAGCGACGTACAAACGGTTCCCAGCAAAAGTAAATAGCAGAGGTCCGGGGTTGTTGGGATCATTGATGCCGTAAAACTTTTTGTAAAAAAAAGAAAAAGTGTGATCCAGAAAAATGCTCCCGATAATTCATAAAATGCAATTACAGGTGCCTGGTGAACCTTTACTAATTTTGAATTAAAGATGGCAAACAGGCTTGCAAGAACAGCGCTTATAAGCCCGGCAATGATACCCTTAGTGTATTGTGTTTCAAATTTAAATATAACGATGATGCCCGCAATGATCAATAAACCTGCCAGTATCTCGAGTCTGGAAATTGGTTTTTTATTAATTAGAGGCTCGAAGATAGCGGTAAACAAGGTAATGGACGACAGGCATACAAGGGTCACAGCTACCGTCGATAATTTGATGGATGCAAAGAATAATACCCAATGTGCGCCTACGAGGGCGCCATTTAAAACAAGCTTAAAAAAGGAGTTTTTATTTACATTAAATGGGGTTTTGCTTATGATAAAATAGAGGAATAATGAGACCGAAGCGATGAGCACCCGGTACCAGACAAGGCTTACTGCCGATATAGAAATCAGCTTGCCGAGGGTGCCCGTAAAGCCCCAGATAAAAACAGTAAAATGAAGTAATACCAAGTTTTTGTTAAGCAGTGGCCGGTCCATTATTTGGGAGCTTTGTATAATAAATAACCGCCAACCAAACCAAAAATACCATTGGGGAGAAACACGGCCAGCAACGGCGGCATGCTGCCTTTTACGGCAAATACAAATGCAAATTTGTCTACCACAATGTAAGTAAAGCAAAGAAAAATACCAATCCCGAGTGGTAATCCTATCCCTCCTCTAACCTTGCGCGAGGATATGGAAACACCTATCAGTGTAAGGACGTATGCTGACAATGGATACACAAAACGCCGGTATTTTTCATAGAGCATTTCCTTTAATGCGCCCGTTCCGCGTATTTGTTCCTTCTCTATATTCTTATTCAGCAAACTGGTGGCCATTGCTGTATAAACGTTATCATAAACAATAAAGTCAGTAGGGCGCATATCCAAAACGGTATCCTTTGGTCTGCCTTTGCTGTCGTACCAGCTTTCTTTTAATCCATTTACATACTTCACCGTGTAATCTTTGAGGGTCCATACTCTTTTTAAAGAATCATAAGAGATGGAGCTTGCCAGTAACTTTTCCCTTAACTGATCACCGTCAAATTTCTCTAAAATAAAGTTATAGCCGGTATGTACGCTGTTGTCAAATGATTGCATATACACAAAAGTGTGCTTATCCAGTTGGATGTGTACTTCACTTTTTGTAGGGTCTTCACCGTTAAACTGGTGCGAATTTTCGAAGGTTATTTTTAGCCGGTTTGTAAAAGGAATAAGATAAATATTTGCGAAAAATGATACAATGAATATAAGTGTAGCGCAAATAAAATAGGGCCTTAAAAAGCGGTTGAAACTTACCTTTCCGCTAAGTATCGGAACAATTTCTGTTTGATTTGCCATCTTGGCCGTAAAAAAGATCACCGCCAGGAAATTGATCAGCGGTGACAGCATATTCATATAAAAAGGTATAAAACCCGCATAATATTTAAAGGCTATTTCCTGGATAGTCGAGTGGTTTTTCAGAAAATTGTCAAGGTGTTCGGATATATCGAACACCACGGTTACCACTATAAATATCCCGAGGGTAAACACGAAGGTACCCAGGTATTTTTTAATGATATACCGGTCAATAACTTTTAAATACTTTTTTAAAAAAGCCTTCATTTATAATCTTTGTCCTAATCGGTTAACCATCGCGTTTTTCCAGTTGTAAAACTCACCCGAAATGATTTTTTTTCGCGCCTCTTTAACCAGCCACAAGTAAAAATGCAGGTTATGCAAGGTGGCAATCTGTGCGCCCAGCATCTCGCCTGAATGTATTAAATGACGTAAATAGGCTTTTGAATAAGCTTTGTCAGCAAGCAATTCGCTGTCTTCATCAATTGCCGAAAAGTCATTTTTCCATTTTTCATTCTTTATATTAATAATGCCATCTTTGGTAAAAAGCATGCCGTTGCGTGCATTGCGGGTTGGCATTACGCAGTCAAACATATCAATTCCTAAAGCAATATTCTCCAATAAATTAACCGGCGTCCCAACGCCCATTAAGTAACGCGGTTTTTGCTCCGGTAATATATTACATACAACTTCTGTCATCGCGTACATTTCCTCTGCAGGTTCGCCTACTGATAAACCGCCGATCGCATTCCCCTCACGCTCATATGAGGCAATAACCTCTGCCGATCTTATACGCAGATCTTTATATACCGAACCCTGTACAATCGGAAAAAGGGTTTGACCGTAGCCATATTTTGGTTCTGTACTGTCAAAACGTTCACAGCAGCGTTTTAGCCAGCGGTGTGTCATTTCGATGGATCTTTTTGCGTATTGGTATTCGCATGGGTAAGGGGTGCATTCGTCAAATGCCATTATTATATCTGCACCAATAATCCGCTGTATATCCATCACATTCTCGGGTGTAAACAAGTGTTTTGACCCGTCAATATGTGAACGGAAGGTAACTCCTTCTTCCTTTATTTTTCTTACTTCGGTCAATGAATACACCTGGTAGCCGCCGCTATCCGTTAAAATAGGCCCGTCCCAACCGTTAAAGCGGTGAAGTCCGCCGGCACTTTCCAGCGTATTTAAACCGGGCCTTAAATATAAATGATAGGTATTACCGAGAATTATTTGTGCCTTAATGTCATTTTTCAGCTCATGCTGATGCACGGCCTTAACGGTACCTGCGGTACCCACCGGCATAAATATAGGCGTTTGGATGGTTCCGTGATCAGTGCTGATTTCTCCCGCCCTGGCTTTTGAAAGCGGATCCTGTGCTGTTAAATTAAATTTCATTTGTAAGGGTGCAAAATTAGCAATTATATTATTGTTTGAAGGTTGTAATGTTAGGAGATTTAGTTAGCTGCAATATGATAAGGAAACCGGTGTTCCACCATTTGAGAAGGAACATTTGGAACACAGGTGGAACACTTTAAACTAAATTTATAAATGATTTTCATTAGGTTTTATATGAAGTCTCTCTGTATCGTGGAGCTATTAACTACCAGTTGTCATTCTGAGTGTTAAAATTAGGGTAAACTATGATGGAGAAATGACAAAAAAGGGTGTTACCCTGAGCCCCGTCGAAGGGCGCGCGCAGAGGCCATGCCAGCATGCTAAGCATCCTGCAGAGCCACCATACATGCTTTGGGTGCCTACCCATGACACCCAAAACAACAAACATGTTAGGGGTGGCCCTGTCGAAGGATGTGCGCAGAGGCCTTACCACATACTAAGCATCCTGGAGAGCCCACCACACATGGTTCGACGAGGCTTACCATGACAGCCTGTTTAATTTGTAACTCATAACATGTCATGGGTAACGCAGTGAAGAATCTCCTGCGTCTTCTAACATATGCATCACACCTTTTACGGTAATTCCTGGTAAAGAAGATTGTTCACTGCGTTCAGAACGACAATTCTGCTTGGCGTCGTCCAAACATTATATTGTGAAGATACTAACAGGGACGAACCATCCTCAAGATCACAACCTTGCAACTTTTCAACATTACAACCTTCCAACATTATAACCTTTCAACAACCTGCCCGCATCCCAACAATTTTTAACAAATTTGCACCACATTTTAGCAGTGGTTTTGGAAACATATATTCAAGAAGCGTTATTCATTTTATTCCAGTTATGTTTTATAATTCAATTATATTTTCTTGTAAATAACCAGGTAAGGCTTTTTGAATATAAACCATTGGATGAGCTTCCTGCGGCAAATATCCCGGTTTCCGTTATCATCAGCGCACGTAATGAAGCGCAAAATTTAAAGGAAAATCTTCCATCCATATTGGAGCAAAATTATCCAAATTTTGAAGTGGTGGTAATAAATGATTGCTCCTTCGATACCTCAGATGACATTCTATCTGCATTTAAAGAAACCTACCCCAACTTAAAAGTGGTAACCATAACAGAGCACGACCGGTTTAAGACAGGAAAAAAATTCGCCTTAACTTTAGGTATAAAAGCGGCAAAAAACGAACATCTGTTATTCACCGACGCTGATTGCAAACCGGCTTCAGAACACTGGATTACCTGGATGGCCAACAATTTTATGTCATCTGCGCAAATAGTGCTCGGCTATTCTCCTTATAACAAACAAGGTGGCTTTTTAAGCCTTTTAATACGTTTTGAAACTATAAAGACAGCGGTTAATTATTTATCAGCTGCTTTAAATGGAAATCCGTATATGGGAATTGGCCGTAATATGGCATACACTAAAAGCTTGTTTTTTAGTGCAAAAGGCTTTGCTGCGCACATGCACGTTTTATCGGGCGATGACGATCTTTTTGTAAATCAAAACGCCACGCCGGATAATACTATCATTGAAATAAACCCCGATTCATTTGTTTATACGGAGGCTAAAACATCCTTTTTGGCATGGTTCCGTCAAAAACGGCGGCATATGGGTGCAGGCAAACTTTACAAGAAAAAGCATAAAAACGAGCTTGCATTAGATGCTGTGAGCGGGCTATTGTTTTATATTTTATTAACATTATGTTTAATTTTCAACTTCGAACCTTTATTAGCTTTGGGTTTGTTTATGTTTAGACTGATTTTTCAGATTATTATATACAATAAAATATTTAAGCGTTTAGATGGTAAGGATTTAATATGGTATTTGCCATTTCTTGACATGATTTACTACCTTTACTTAAACACATTCGGGTTGATCGGAACCTTTATAAAAACTGCCAGATGGAAATAAATTCTAATTTCACAGAAAACGCCAGGAACGATTTTCACCTTGTTGTAAAAGCCCGTCAGGGTGATCAAAAATCTTATGCCGACCTAATGCACAGGTATAAGGATTCCATTTATTTTATGGTACTTAAAATGGTAAATAACAAAGAAGATGCAATGGATCTTACCGTTGAAACCTTTGCCAAGGCCTTTGAAAAATTAGATAAGTACCAACCTGATTTTGCTTTCAGTACCTGGTTATTTAGGGTAGCTACAAACAATTGTATCGATTTTATAAGGAAAAAAAAGTTGAATACAATGTCTATCCACGGAATGATGGACGACGAGGGTGAAGAAAAACAGTTGCAGATAAAGGCTGATGTGCTGAATCCGGAAGAAACATCCATAAAAAAACAGCAAACCCAGGAATTAAAACTACTGATTGAAAGTTTACCGCCGCGTTACCGTAACTTGATTACACTGCGATATTTTGATGAATTATCCTATGAGGAGATCGCGCAGCAACTGGACCTTCCTTTAGGCACAGTTAAGGCACAATTGTTCAGAGCCCGGTACCTGCTTGGTAATATCATCAACCGTTTTAACAGGGATGACATCTGATCTGCTATTAAAATATTTTCCGGCTCTTACGGCACAACAGCTTCAGCAATTTAACCGCCTGCCTGAATTATATAGTTTTTGGAACAACCAGATCAATGTTGTATCCCGTAAGGATATTGATTTGCTGTATGAGCGCCATGTTTTGCATTCATTGGGCATTGCAAAAGTTATCTCGTTTTTACCCGGCGAAATGGTTTTAGATGTAGGCACCGGAGGTGGCTTTCCCGGTATCCCGCTTGCCATTTTATTTCCGGACACGCAATTTCACCTGGTTGATTCCATCGGAAAAAAAATTAAAGTTGTACAGGAAGTGACCAAAGCCATCGGATTAAAAAATGTTAAAGTTTCTCATATCCGTGCCGAACAAATAGACGAAAAATTCGATTTTGTTGTTTCAAGGGCAGTAACGCAGCTTAAGGATTTTTATCCCTGGGTGCGTGGAAAATTTAATAAAACGTCAAAAAATGTCTTACCTAACGGCATTCTATATTTAAAAGGAGGAGACTTGTCCCAGGAAATTAATGAATCCGGTCTGAAAGTCCAGCAGTTTTATCTGAAAGATTTTTTTCAGGAAGAGTTTTTCGAAACCAAACAGGTGGTTTATATAAAAGTCGACCTTTAATTCTGACCATTATTTGCTATGGTGCCGGATTATTTACTGCATCCAGCTCCAGCGCTACCAGGCTTTCTTTTTTGCGCATAGTTAAGAATTGACGTTCAAATAATGTAAAAAAGAAATAAGAAAATAAGATAATTAGCGGTGTTCCAAGCAATATTAATAGCCAGCAGCTGTAAAAGGCATCAATATGCAGCGGCAGTAAAACATACTGTGATAAAAGCTGCAATAACGGCGCATGAACCAAATATATGCTATAAGAAAAAGTGCCGGTAAAAACCAGCGGCGGCCAGTTTAACATTTTGACCACCTGATAAGCCAATTTGTCTGATGGTTTGGCTATTGAAAAAATAAATAAAATTGTTGCAAACAAAACACCGAGAAATATATCATTTACATCATCTTGCAGATGCCTGTGAACGTTTTCTTCCCGCAGGAAAGGCAATTTAACAAGTAATCTGAAAAGTACGAAAGCAACCAGATAAATGGCTGTGATTATTGCCCTTTTCATTAATGTGCTATCAGCATAATACTTTCTTGCCTTAATTGCTCTGGCGGATGTTGAAAACGAAAGATCGGTTGCCATCATGCCGAGCGTAAACGAAATTAAGTATGGTGTTACTCCCGCGCTATTCAACATTATATCCGGGTAATAAGAGTGCCATGTTAGTAACATCCCTAACCCGATAAAAGAAAGCACTACCGCTGTGAGAAGAGCAAACAAAGGGCTGTATTTTCTCCATAACCAAATTAAAAGAGGGAAAAGTAAATAGATCCGGAACTCAACGGAAATAGACCAAAACGAATGATTTATTCGTGCAAATGTTGAGGAAAAAAAATCGTGAACCAAAAAAAGGTGCGTTATAATGCTATTAAAAGTAACCGGGAGAGCCGCGTCCCAATGGGTGCCTGTTTTTTCGCCAATAAACAACCAAATAAGTAAAAGGGAAAGCGCCATTGCAAAATAATAAGTTGGTAATATTCTTATCGCCCTGCGCTTAAGAAAAAGCAAAATGCCGCCTTTTAACCTGTGATTATTTTTCGTAACAGACAACATCAAACTAAATCCGGAAAGAACGATAAACAAATCAACAGCTGAATGACCATATTCTAATAGCTTGATACTTACCCTCCGTGCCCCCTTAAGATCGCTATCAAAATCATAATATTGCAGGGAAGCATGGTGAATAACTACATAAATGGCCGCCAACGCTCTCAGGCTGTCGATAAATAGCAGGTGCTTTTTTGACTCTTGTGACAAAGACATTTGTGTTAAAGTTTAGTTATAAAGTTAGTAGTTAGTGTAAATCATGGAAAAAGTTTTAAATACCGCCTGCTTTTCATGTAAGCAATCATCATCAAATAAAGTTTCAGTTTTGCTAATTAATAAACCCGGCGGCCAACTAACGAATAGCAGCTGCGCAATTACATCATTATTCTGATACTTAATTTCCTCAACACTTTTTTATCATATTGGTTTTAATAATTTCTTTATTGGTAATATATTAGGTGAAAACACGCCGGATATGCCTAGGTTCTTTCAAATATCATCCATAAGGCGATTTTTAACTTATTAAAATAAAATTTCTTAATTACTATGATATAAAGTTTCTGGATATTGATTTTTTTAAAGTTTACAAGTTTTATTCTTTCAAATATTTGGTTTAATTCAACTAATTTTCCTTTTATTTAATGTAAAACCTTCATTAAAATAAAATAACTTGGCAAAAACATTTGGTAGTGTCATAGTATCAGGATGAACTGTTGTGATGTATACATCCCGTATCCAAAGTAAGCAGGTAAAGGCCGCTGTGCTTACGATCCGGCCCGGCTGATACCTTTTTTTGATCTTTCCTTTACAATTTATGAGCTAATACTCAAAAGGACGCTCTTTTTTACCATCTTCTTATATTTTTCCTTTGTTTTCTTTCTTTTAAGTATATATTTTACTATTTTAAATTAAAATATGCAATATTTAATTAAATATTTTATCTTTAGATAAACATTGGTGCTGTTTGGTTGTTACAGGTTGGTATGAGGATTTAAACTAGGATTACATATCTTAAAACCCAAATAGGAATATGAAGCAGAAATACGATCTTATTGTAGTAATACCCATAGGGCCCAACACCAAAGTTGAATTTATTAATGACACAATTGACAGTGTTTACTTTTACTGCCAATGCAGCCTCAAACTTATAATAGTTGATGATTCCCGCCAGGAACTGGGACTTTTAACAAAAGAGAAATATCCTGACGTCGACTTATTGGTGAACAAAAAAACTAATGGTTTAAAAGGGGGTTTATACATTACTTTATCGTTAACTTATAAATATGCCATTGATAATTATCACTTTAAAACACTATTTAAAGTAGATACAGACGCCCTGATAATCGGTGAAAATCCGCAGGATGACGCCGAAAGACTTTTTGAGGAGAACCCACAGATAGGTATTGCAGGATTGTATAAAGGCGGACTGGAAATTATAGACTTTAATAATAACGTCTTTGACAACCGTTGGCCACGAAGTTATATGTTCGATTTAGTTTCAACCCTGAGGGTATTTAAAAGACCCGTAGCAAATTTTACGTTGAGAAAATATATCCGGATGGCTTTTGCCAAAGGATATGAGATTGGTGGAAACATTTTTGGGGGCGCTTATTTTTTATCTGAAGCATTGCTGGTCAGACTTGACCGGGCGAAGTTGTTACCTGATTTTAAATTAAGAAACACCCGGATGGAAGAGGATCATCTTTTTGGTATGATGGCTATAATAGTTGATTTGGAAATGGGCGATTTAGGACGGGATGAGTTGCCTTTTGGCGTGACATGGAAAAAGCTTCCTGCTTCCCCTGAAACACTTCTTCTCAGAAAGAAAAAGGTGATACATTCCACCCGTCGCTGGGAAGATATGGATGAGTATCAGATCCGGCAATACTTTAAAGACATCAGAAAGCTCCATAAACATTCCGATAGAAGGGAATCAGCGGTCGTCATTGGTCAAAATTAATGGCATTATGTAGCCTTATAAAACCGGGATTCTTCTCTCCCGCCCCATTTTCGTTTTGTAAAAAAGTTAATTTCTATGAAATTTAGTTTCTGAATAATGCTTTTTCGTAGTTTTTATAACGTTTGTTCTCTTCTTTATTTATTCCAACTCAATGAATTTGCTTTTGATTTAATTTTTTTATGAAAGGTCAAACTTTTATATTTTTTTCATGTTTAGATATTAAAAAATTAGAAATCTGTTAAATATTAACATTATTTAAATAGATATTGAAATTAACTGATAAAGCAATATATGAGGTGCCGAAGCTTTATTTATTTCCATGTGAAGTCATTAATGATTGAAAGTAGCGGAAATTGGATGTGGAACTAAAACTTGCCGAACCTAAAATTAAATGAATTAATTAAATGCCCACATCCTAAAAAGCTATGAAAAAAATCAAACTCAATTACTATCTGCTCATTCTCGTCCCGTTTCTGTTTCAATTGCTTGTTTCGTCGTGTGCGAATGTAAGAAAGACAGAATATTTTGCCGATATTCCTGATTCGGTAATAAGGTCCAGTAACAATGCGCCACAATCGCTTATAGAGCCAATTGATATTCTTAGTATCAGTGTTTACAGCTTAAATCCTACTGCAACCGCAATTTTTAATACACCAAACTACTCTAATATTACCTCAACCACTTTATCGGGGAGTAATTTGCAGGCGCCAGGTTACCTGGTTAGTGCCGATGGCATGATTCAGTTTCCGGTTATTGGTGACATAAAAGTGGTTGGTTTAACCACTAACCAACTCAGGTTAGATATTACAAAACAATTGGCTGACAGAAAACTGTTGGTTGACCCGATTGTGGTGGTGCGACAATTAACTTTTAAAGTCAGTGTATTGGGTGAAGTAGGGCATCCCACAGTAATCAGTGTTCCAAGTGAAAAAATATCGCTTTTGGAAGCACTGGGTATTGCAGGCGATATCACCATTTTCGGCCGCAAGGACAATGTAATGATAATAAGGGAGGAAAATGGTGTAAAAAAAGTTAAAAGAATGGATCTGAATTCAAGACAACTTTTTGCTTCTAACTATTATTATTTAAAATCAAACGACATTGTGTATGTAGAGGCCAACAAGTCAAAAGTAACCAACTCATCACGCGGGGCGCAGCTTATTCCAATAATTCTTAGCGCCTTATCATTCATTGCAGTTGTAGTGCAGGTTATTGTGTATAGAAAATAGCAAATTATTAATGTAATCATCTGATGTTATGAAGCTAATAAGAAAACCGGAAAAAGAAGAAAGTAATTCTTCCTCAATGCAAAGCTATCTGTTTAAGTTAATGCCATACTGGCCAATGTTCCTGCTTTTAATTATAGCCGGTGTAGTCGGTGCCTGGTTTTATCTGCAATATACAACCCCATTATACGAGACTACCGCCAGGGTATTGATCAGGGACGAAAAAAAGGGCGCTGAAGATTCCAAGGCATTTGCAGCACTCGATATTATTTCACCAAAGAAAACGATTGATAATGAAATAGAGGTATTTCAGTCGCTGGACCTGATGGAAAATGTTGTCAGCGATCTTAGTCTTTATGCTCCGGTTTACCAGGAGAAAAAATTTAAAGATGTTATTGCGTACGATAGTTCACCTATAGTAGTATCAACTAATGACTTAAAAACATTAAAATTTGGAAAGAAAATATACTTTACCGTACACGACTCGAATGTAACTATAAATAACTCCAGGTACCGGTTAAATAAGCTGGTGAGTACACCTTATGGAAACCTTATTTTTAGGCGTAACCGGCACCAAACGGCAGTAGCATCTGCAGGTGACAGTTTTTATTTTACTTTGTTATCTCCAAAAAAGGTTGCAGGCGGTTTACTGACTAATCTAAAGGTAAGTTCTGCAAATAAGCTGTCAACAATTATTGATCTTGATTATAAAGACCCTAACCCGGTACGGGGTGAAGATGTTTTAAACGATTTGATAAAATCGTATAACTTATCTATCGCAGAGGAAAAACAAGGATTAGCTGCTAACACCGAAAGATTTATCAATGAACGCCTAACCACTGTCGAAAATAATTTACTTGCAATTGAACATAAGCAGCAAAGCTATCAATCAAACAAAGGTGCTATCGATATCAGTACACAGGGAAAACTTTACCTGGAAAATGTAAGTAGTAACGACCAGAAAGTAAGTCAGATTAATATGCAGCTATCGGTATTAAAACAGATTGAAAGCTATATCAAGTCATCAAATTTAGCAAGCGGGATAGTACCATCCACCATCGGCCTTGATGATCCGGGTTTAACAGGGATGGTTAAAAATATTTACGAGCTTCAGCTTGAGGTAGAAAGCCTTAAGAAAACAACCGGTGAAAACAACCCGATGGTAGTATCGTACATGGATAAAATTGAAAAGATCAGACCTCAGATATTGGAAAATCTGGAGAATGAAAGACAGGTCTTACTGGCAGGCAAAGCTAATCTGACTACAACTAACCAGGGCTATTCTACGCAATTACAAGCCATGCCCGAAACCGAAAAAACCCTGGTTGACATAAACCGCGAGCTTAATATCGAAAGCGGGATATATACATTTTTACTTCAAAAGAAGGAAGAAACCGCCTTGTCATTCATTTCAAACCAAAATGGTTGTAAAGTTGTTGAAAGACCTGAATCGTCTGAGACTCCGGTAAGCCCTAAAAATAAAATTATATACCTGGCTTCAAGTATTATAATGTGCCTGATTGGATTGGGAGTGGTATCGGCAAGAGAATCATTCCGGAATAAAATAATGTATCAAAAAGACATTGAGGACTTAACCCAGTTGCCGGTGATCAGCGAAATCAGTACAGGAACATCCAAAGATCCTATCGTAATTGGAAATCGGCAACGAACCCTTATTGCCGAACAATTCCGGAGACTTCGAACCACACTTAATTACCTTGGAGTGGGAGGGGATAAAAAGAAGATATTAATAACATCTGGAATTTCAGGTGAAGGAAAAAGCTTTGTGGCCCTTAACCTTGCTATTAGTTTATCATTAACAGGGAAAAGGGTTATCATACTGGATTTTGACCTTAATAAGCCTTCCCTGCATAACAAATTAAATATTGAACGGGGTATAGGTATCACTGATTACCTTGAAGGAAAAGCGAGCCCGGAGTCAATAATTCAACAAACTGCAGTTAATGAGAATTTGTTTTTTGCTTCAGCAGGTAACTTGTCTGATAGTCCGCTGGAGTTAATCACTAATAATAAACCCCAGGAATTGCTGACCTATTTAGATGGTATGTTTGATTTTATAATTCTCGACGCAGCTCCTGTAGGCCCGGTTTCTGATGCGTACATTTTATCGCCTTTATGCGATGCCACATTATACATTATACGACACGCTTACACGCCAAAAGTGTTTGTTGAAAGGCTGGATAAAAACAATACCTTAAATAAGCTAACCAATGCAGCAATAGTATTCAATGATGTATCCGCCCGGAGTATTGGCAATTATGGATACGGGTACGGATATGGTTATGTATATGATAATAAGGGTAATAAAAAAAGCGATAAAAAAAGACTGAATTAGCAAGGCTTATACCTTTTTTATTTAACCTGCAAATTAAAAATGGAAAAAGCATATATCATTTTAGCGCATAAAAATCACAACCAGCTTAAAAGATTGATAGAACGCCTTGATGATGGACTTTCGTATTTTTTCGTTCATATAGATAAGGAATCTGCCATGCAGCAACATGTATCAGCGTTTGAGGGCATGAAAAATACCCGGCTTGTACCCTGTATACGAACAGAATGGGGCAATTTTGGCTTAGTAGAGGCTACTTTAAAAGCAATGGATGCGGTGAAAAATTCCGGTGAAAATATTGAAAGAATAATTTTGTTAAGCGGTCAGGATTACCCGATAAAAAGTAATGATTATATAAATAATTTTTTGCGGTCATCAAAGCACAGCGTTTTCATGGATCACTACCAGCTACCCGATTACAAGAAATGGAGCTCGGGCGGCGGCAGCTATCGGGTCAATAAATATTTCTTTGGTTTTTCAATCGTTTCCAAATACAGGGCAAAAACACTTAACTTTTTGTCGGGCTATATAAAAATACTGCAAAGAAGGCTAAAAAGGTCAATGACACATTATTATGGTTCACAGTGGTGGGTCATCGACAAATATACTTTAAACTATATTTTAGATTTTGTGGCTAAAAACCCGGATTACACTGCATTTCATCGTAACACCTTCGCTCCCGACGAATTATTTTTCCAAACAATAGTGATGAATACTGATGATGAGCAGCTTTCGGCAAGTATTTTAAATAACAATATACGGTTTATGAAATGGGCTGACAATTTGATTGCCCACCCCGAAATACTCGGACAAAATGATTTTGATGAAATATATAGCTCACCTGCCTTATTTGCCCGGAAGTTTGACGCTGGCGTTGATTCAAAAGTGCTGGAGATGATTGATGAAAAGTGCCTTTAATATATTGAAGATAAAGACTAATAATTGAGCTGAACCAATGGACAAACAAGTACTAAGATGGAATTTTGTATTTCAATACGGTTATGTTATTACTAACATAATTAATTCATTAATCTTATTGCCCTTTTATTTAAAGAACATTGATACCGCTACGCTGGGGGTTTGGCTTGCAACCGGAAATATACTTGCCTGGATGACGCTGATAGATCCTGGGGTAGGAGAAATATTGCAGCAAAAGATAGCAGAGCTGAAAGGCCGGCATGAGAAAGAGGAAATTGGGAAGACGATAGGATCAGGACTTATTGCAGCAGGAATAATCTTATTTATATCAGTTATAGCCGGGTTTGTATTTTATTCCCTTATTGGGGTAATCATCAATAAGGATGTTACCATATATCCCAATTTACAGATAGCATTATTGATTTCCGTTATATCAACCGGGATGTCATTAACATCCTTCGCCCTTTCAGGCATTAACCAGGGTTTGCACAATGCATCACAAGTGGCAATCAGTTCTATCCTTGCAAATATTCTTTTTCTGGTAATTAATATTACTTTACTGCTGTTAGGGTTCGGCATTATCTCCATTGCCTTCGCTAACCTTTGCCGGGCATTTTTTATAAATATTTACAACTTTTCGGCCTTGAAAGTAGTGATAAGCAGAGAAGGTATAAGAATTGTTTTCCAAGGGGCGCATTTTAAAAGATTTATTCGCATCTTCTCCTTTACTTCATTAGCAAGCATAATTGGAGGCCTGTCTGCAAGTGTGGATACCATTTTTCTTGCGCGGTTTATACCACCTTCAATGATCACCATATTTGAGATCAATAAAAGGCCTGTGCAGATGACACAATCGCTTGTTGGAAGGCACTCCGTAGCCTTAATGCCTTCTATCTCTTATGCCGCCGGCGAAAACAATAAGGAAGGCATTGTGAGTTTAATAAATACCCAGTTTAGATATTATTCTTATGCGACGCTGTTTATTGCTATAGTTTTTTGCTTTAACTATCACGACCTGATAATTGCATGGACCGGAAAAGGGAAATTTGCCGGCAATACATTTGTTTATTTAATGGTTGCAAACTTTTTCTTTGGCCTTATAGGATACTTTATGGCAAATGTAGGCTATGCATTAGGCGATATAAAAATGAATAGTTTGATCAGTATTTTAAAAGGGTTTTTTATTGGTATATGCTTTTATTTTTCTGCAAAGTACTATGGTATAACCGGTATTTTATCTGTAATGCTTGCAGGAAATATTTTAATAGACTTCTCTTATTTTTCTTACAGGCTTTTTAAGTTGGGATACCTTCAAATTTATTTAATTAAGCATATTACCGGTTTGTGGTCAATTATAGTTCCGCTGGTAGTAATCAGTGCAATTGTTTGCAATTATGCAACCCATAATTTTATTGCAACTAACCTTTATATAATAAAGCTTATGCTTAACTGCGGCGCCTTTTTCATCGCATTTAGTATGATCGTTTTGATGATTGATCAGTCTTTTCGTAACGATCTTTTAAAAATTATAAGAGGGAGTTTCCCTCTTGCTTTAATTCAAAAAAAAAGTAGCGTCCTGGTAAACAAAAAAATTTAAAATCAATTAATAAAATAACAGAAAAGTTAATCGGTTATGGCAAAGTTAGTATTGATGCTTCGGGTTAAAGACGGAATATTCTTTGTTCATGAGTGGCTTGCGTGCTTTGAAAAGCTTGTGGACGAGATAGTTGTTTTAGATAACGGTTCGACTGATGGCACTTATGAAGCATTGAAAGCACATCCAAAGGTGGTTGAGATTGGCCGTACATTCGATTTTCATGAAGGGCGGGATAAAAACATGATGTATGAGCTTGCCCGTAAACGAAACCCGGATTGGTGTTTATGGCTTGATATTGACGAAATTTTTGAGCCTCAACTTACCAGGGAACATTTCAATAGGCTAATGAGGAACAGGTTTGTAAATAAATATGCTTTCAGACGGTTCCATTTTATTGACCGCGAACACTTTGCAGGATCATGGTTCAGGTTGAATTATTCTTCCGGGCACGACAGGTTAATGTGGCGTGAAAACGCAACGGGTTATTTTGAGGATGTAGTTATTGATTCTCCCAATGTAAAAGGCATTAAAGGGCTAAAAGTCGACACCAATTTCAGGATAAAACACCTTGGCTATATTAACAACGAAATAGTTGATAAAAAGGCCAGTCTGTACAGAACCATTATACCCGAGAATGAAGAGATTTTTCAAACAATGTATTTAAACAACGAGAAGAGAATTCAATGGGTTGATGACAGATCCCATATAAAAGTAATATTACTGAATGTTCTTTTGGATGTGATCAAGTTTACCCATTTATTCCCTAAAGTAAAAAATAAGCTTTTTGGTTACCTCAATTTAAAAAGAGCATAAATACGCAGCTATCAAAAGTATGAATCGTATAATTAAAATATTTGGCTACCAGTTTTATGTAAAGGAATTCCTGGTGATATTTTTCACGTATTTAATGATGGAAAATATTTTTTCGTGGCTGGTTGTTCCAAGCTCATTTGTACTTATCGCTTTTGAAAAGTTATCAAGCCTGGCGATTTTTGCTTTTGTGCTTTATAATTTCACTAACCTTAAACGAAACGAAAAAATCTACATCGGCGTGTTTTGTTTCCTCCTTCTGAGGCTGGTATTTGTCTCTATTTTCCAATATAATAACGTGTTTGAACAGCTAACCATGTTCAGCATATTATATCCGGTTGTATTCACAATTTATATAAAATGTGTTTGCAGATCACTGGACCTTGACTTTTTGGAGTTTCTGGCTAAATTTTATATCTGCGTATACCTTGTAATAATGATTATATACGGAAGAGGCTTCGGCT
>JAQNCM010000666.1 GCA_029237615.1 Mucilaginibacter sp. | reverse complement strand
GGGAACGCTGAGTCGCACGGTCTCCCCCGCCTGATACACCCTGTCGAGCAACAGTCGCTGCTCGTCGTAGAAGTGGTTCGGGCGGAATGGTGTTGCGATCGTCGGAGTCGGCGTGGTCGCCGCCGGTACACAGCTGCACTCTGTGATCCACCAGTCCGGGTGAAGGAGCCCGGCGTTCGGATCGTTCGAGAACGGATACTGGTTATACAGCCAGGCATACTGCGACGTAAGTGTCATGGTCTTTCGCGCCGCGCCGTCCATCGTGACGGTCAGCGGGGCCGTGATGCCGCCCCCGTTGACGGCGTCCGGAATGCTGTAGCGCACCGTGATCGCGTTTGCCGCGCTCGGCAGCGTGAATTCGACGTACTGACCCGGAGCGAGCGCGACCGCGGATCGCCCCGAGGCCTCGGCGGCCAGGGTGTAGGCACTCCGGTTCGGTCCGATGATCGTGCCGTTCGTCGCGGCCTTCTCGGCCTCCTGCTCGCTGAAGCCGACGGTGGCGCCGCGACCGACGACAAGCGAGGGGTCGAGCGCGGCGCGGGTCACGACGGGGGCAGAGCCAGTTGGCCCCTCAACCTCCGCGCTGACGGGGCCGGCCGCGCTGACCACGACGCCAATGGCTATCGCGAGGGTCGCCATCGAGGCGACTCCTATTCGGACTCGACGCGAGCGCCCGTCCGCTACCGTAGGGGTGATATTCCGTGTCATCGTTGACTCGATTTCTCTCAGAAGCGTGTGCGTCCGACCGCTCAGGGCAGCGCGGACATCTCTGCGTGACGCGACCCTATGGCTTCTGTGCGTCAATCCACAAGAGCTTGAGAAGAAATATCACCGAATTGATCGGTTCTTACGTTAATTCACGCAATGTTTGACATTGCTTGCGCAAGGATGGCGCGGTACGACGATTTAGGCGCCTCTGGATCCCGTCATCTCGAGCACGAGGTCAACGAAGGCGAGGGCTGCGGCGGCGGCTCTCCGTTTCGTTGAGAAAGCGAGAGCGATCTCCCATTCCACTGGTGGATCGAGGGGGACGAATTCAACCCGGTCCGACTGCCGGGCGATGGACTGGGGTATCAACCCGAGTCCGACACCTGCCCGCACGAGTTCGACGACGGTCGCCAGGTCAGCGACTTCCACACTGATGGGCCGATCGACGCGAGCGGCGGCAAACGCCCGGTCGGCAGCCATGCGCGTTCCCCAACCTCCGGGAACCTCGACGAAGACCTGTCCGTCGAGGTCGACGATACTCACCGCGGAACGCCCGGCGATGGGGTGTCCGGCGGGGACTGCGAGAAGAAGTGGCTCGCTTGTCAGCGGAGTCAATTCGACTCCGGTGAACGAGTGGCCGGCGACAGAGACGAAAGCCAAATCAAGCTCGCCGGACTCCACGTCTCGGCCGAGCTCGAGGGAGCCACCGCGTGCCGGTCTCGGTTGCAGGGCGACTCCGGGTCTCTCGTCTCGGAATCGAGCGAGGATCGATGCGAGATCGACCGCGAGCATGGACTGCATGATGCCGATGCGAAGAGTGCCCCTCATCCCGCCCACGGTCGCCTGGACGGCGTCGAGGGCCGCGGCCGCGGCCGCAAGAGTCGCGCGGGCCTCCGGGAGGAATACCCTCCCGACATCCGTCAGCTGAACGCCGTGGGTAGTGCGCTCGAACAGGAGCACGCCAAGCTCTCTTTCCAAAGCCCGCACCGAGACCGAGAGAGCGGACTGGACGAGATGGACGCGGCGAGCAGCACGAGTGAAGCTGCCTTCCTCCGCGACGGCGACGAAATGCTCGAGCCTCCGAAGTTCCACCACAGCACCCCAATATGAACGTTGTGAATAATAGTAATTCCGAATTCGCGTTGGAATTGATAGCAGTGTCCGGGAGATGATCGACCGTGTGCCCACACAACAAATAATCGCCCCCGCCCACCACCGAGGCTTTTGGGTCGTCGCGAGTGCCTTCCTCCTCAACATGGCCTTTTCAGCAGTTCCGACACCGCTCTACGCCATTTACGCCGCTCGCGATGGCCTCACCACCGTGCAAATCACCCTGATCTACGCTGTGTACGCCGCTGGCGTCATCCTGAGCCTCTTCTTCGGCGGGCATATCTCGGACCGGGTCGGACGGAAGGTCGTGTTCGTTCCCGCCCTCCTCGTGAACGTGCTGAGCGCGGCCGTATTCGTCCTTTGGCCCAGTTTTGCCGGCCTCATGGTCGCGCGGGTCATCTCGGGAATCTCCATCGGATTGACCACAGCCACCGCCACCGCGTATCTATCCGAATTACATCTCGGTGCGACCGCCGATTCGTCCAGCCGGAAGTCGCAGGTCATCGCAACGGCTGCGAACCTTGGCGGTATCGGCGTCGGGCCGCTCGTCGCCGGGGTGCTGGCCCAGTACGCCCCCTACCCTCTTCAACTGTCCTACATCGTGGTGGGAGTCGCGATTGCTGCACTGGCCATCATGGTCGCCCTGTCTCCCGAAACCGTCGTTCTGTCAGAACCCGTCCCCGCCTATCGCCCCCAGCGCGTGGTTGTTCCGCGGGAGGCTAGGGGCACGTTCTTCGGCGCGACCGCGGCGGGAATCAGCGCGTTTGCGGTTTACGGCCTCTTCAACTCACTGGTCCCGTCCTTTCTCGCGAACACCATGCACGAGACCTCTCATGCT
>JAQNCM010000543.1 GCA_029237615.1 Mucilaginibacter sp. | reverse complement strand
AAAATAGTGCCGCGATCCGCCTGTGCGGAGTTGCCTCGCAGGATCGTCGCTCAAACTTCCTCATTGGCTCAGAGAGGCCCCTGCAATCGCCGGGAGCCAACTGCATCACTAGTGCATGCAGACCCCCCGGTTTATTGCAGGAAGGCAGACAAGATGTCCAGGGCCCCGACCAAGCGAACCCGGCGGAGTCGGCGCGGTTGTGCCCGTCCATTGTCAGGCCGGCCAGCGCCATGGCCCTGACAATCACACGACCCGGACGCTCCCCTCCTACCATGTCGCGGCTCAGCCACCTCTGCTGATAACGTGGCGTTTTCGACTGACTGCCCTTCTCCGTCGATCTTGATGAAGGGATGTCGCCGGCGACCTTGGCTGGCTTCCTTTGAGGCCGTCCGGCGCTCGACCGCCGCCACTTTGCTTCGTCGATATCCTCTGCGAGTAGCTGGATGAGCACACTTCATGAGCGGCCAACAGTCAGCGAGTGAGAGCGTATCTAAACCTGATCGAACCACCATACAATAATATCAACGCAATCGTTACGATTACGAGCACTACGACAACGCGACCTGTTTACAAACCTGCCTGTATCTTCATTCCAAACTCGACAGCGTCAAGCATGGCCTCTCCTTCGCCCGCTCCGGCCGCAATATGGCCGTCAACGACCGAGTCGCTGGCGCAGCTTCTGGAAGTTGCGCTTGGCAGCTACTTGAAATGCCACGGGTACAGCAAGCACAAGCCTACGTGCAACTTCGACATCAGCAATGAGAGTACCCGCGAGATTACTGTCGTCCTCGAGAGCATTGTCGACGAGGGCCGGCTCAGCCCGGAGGCGAAAAGCTTGTTGGAGGACCTCAGCAGCCTTGTGCTGTGTCAGAAGCACCACCAGTGGCAGGCGCCCGGGAAGTACAAGGACTGGATTCCAAAGCTCGAGAAGCTCCGTCCAGCTCCGACTGCCCAAGGTGCTGCCAAGTCCACGGCGATTGCGGCCACGTCTGGCCTTATTCCATCGCCGCCGAGCACCCCCGGGCCTCCCGAGACGGCTCGACCTCCTACCACACCGCCATCAACGAGCCTATCTACGCGCCGGTACTTTGGCACCGCTTCGAACGGGAAGCCATTCCACGTCGATGTCCCACAGCTTGCTCCTCCGACCACGCCAACCCGGTCGACACGCCAGGCTCCGGCTCCGCTGCCGACACCGTCCCCGGAGCCTCCCGTCATACGCCGAGACATTGGTAGTGTGGCAAGCGGGAAGCCTTCCGTGACTCGCTACGTCGACAGTCCCGCCACCCGCGAACTGAACGCAATACTCGCCGCACCGGGTGCACAAATCGCCGAGACGAACGCGCGACTTAGTATCAATCCGAAAGCCTCCCCGGCGGCATCGATGTCTCCGTCTCCGCGGGCCACCATCCAGCCGACACCACCGCCTACCCCTCGGCCCGCCTCAAGCACCATCGTCGCCACCACTAACGCCCCCGCCTCCGGTCCGGTAACACGGTCGAGGCCATTGCCGACACCGTCGAAGCCATCACTGACCCAGCACACCTTCGCCGCGTACGTCAAGGTCCGCTCCCTCCTCCAAATCGACACTGACATCCGCGACCTCCTCTTGGCCGGCCTCGACCTCAAGGACACGGGCCGCTCTGGCTGGGTCTACGGCTTCCGTTTCCCCGCCGCGCACACTATCACCGCGCTGCCCAAGCCGCACTCGGCGCACGACTCGCCCGACGCCGTCGCGCGGCGGCCGGCTGCCTACGTCAAAATCGGCTACACGGGCAACCTGGGCCAGCGCATGGACAGCATCGCGGAGCAGTGCGGCTACGCGCCCCAGCTCCAGTTCAGCGTGCCGACGCGCCACTACCTGCTCGTCGAGGGGCTCGTGCACCTCGAGCTCGACGGCGCCCGCCGCCGCGAGACCGTGCCCTGCCCCAGCTGCCAGGTGCGCCACATCGAATGGTTCGAGGTCGACGCCGCGGCGGCGCGCCGCAAGGTCGAGGCGTGGCGGGACTGGGTGGCGGGCGAGCCGTTCGAGGGCCGCGCCCTGAAGAAGGAGTGGGCGGCGCGGCTGCGGATGGTGAAGCTCGGGCAGGATGGACAGTGGGAGTGGTTTGTCAAGGGCTCCGGGGTGCCGAGGACATAATGGAGGCGCGGTTTCCGCGAATAGCTGGACAGGCGTCCCTGGATTCGACGAGGTGGCATCTCATGATAGTTAAGCAACGACCCTTTCCCTAGTAGATACCTGTATAAAGCTATTATCCTACCTCGTGACGAGTCTCGTTTTCAGCGCTACTTCCGCATTTGATAGACACTCCGTTCTTGAGGCTTACGCTGCTACAGTCCGCTCTGGAGGCGGTTCGTCCACGTCACTTCGTTCAAGCGGGGCCGTACCTCTTCTCAGCCGCTTCCTCTTTTGCTTTGGCCTTCGCCGCCCCTGCCGCCCGGCGAGCGAGTCCTCCGCCCGTCCTAGAGCGACATCCGTGTTTGACGATGAGCTCTCCATCTACCACCACCATCAACCTCTCGCGCGCAGATCTTCTAGTGCATCCCTGCGTACTTGTGTATCTATTTCGTTCACTTTCAATTTAAAAGTGAACATAAGGGACATACAGGAACAAAGCACGTAGCTGCTTTACATGTCTGCAGCGGCGGGCACGGGGGATTGCCGGCATGAGCGGTTAGGATGGCCGCGATGTCAAGTTCGAGGCTGACCGGAGGGAGGATGGACGAAGAATGAAATATGCTGGCCATCACGTTGGATTTGGAGACGATGTGGGTCATTGGATTCCATGCCGTTCTCGCTCTTCTCAAGCATCGATGAACACTTGTTCAATGCGCCCAGTAAGCCGCCATCTTAAGTGTGATTCCAAAAAGGAGAGCATCCGCTCGCGGTCTGTCTTCGTGAGGCTGGTTTTCCGAGGAAGCAGTTCTGCTCACGCCGCCCTCAGAGGTTGGACAACGATAGCGTGTCGTCCCTTCGTTCAGCGCGTAAACGGAACGTGGCCGCCAGGTCTGCAGGACAAACGATACAGAGCAGAACCTTGTGATAGCGTCTGGCGCTTTTTGGGACCAGACTTTGAAGACGAAGCTACAGGAGCTTTTGGTGAGGAAGACGCCGCGAAATAA
>JAQNCM010000560.1 GCA_029237615.1 Mucilaginibacter sp. | reverse complement strand
TCCCCCGAATCGCGAGAAGGGCCGGACTCCCCGATGCCAGTCGCAGGATCGCCGTGCGCTCCGCCGCGGTACCGAACTCCTGCGCGAGCGCCGCGGCGCTGGCCATGGCGAGCATGGCGTTCCCGATGATCCAATAGAGCAACTGCCATCGGTCCCGCCGCAGCTGGGCGCGCAACAGGCGCAACATCAGACGGGCTCCGATTCGAACTCGCGCCGGGAGACGTCGTCACCGTAGTGCCGCAGAAATAGTTCTTCGAGTGATGGCGGCGCGACCGTGAGGCCCTGCACGCCGGCACTCGCCAGTGCGCTCAGTACCGGCTGGAGGGAGTCCGTGTCCACGTCGAACACGAGTTTGCCTCCCTCGGTGTGCACCCCATGCACTCCGGGCAGAGATTCGATGGCCGTGGCATCCGCCCCTGTCACCGCGGAGAAGCTCGTGCGCGTGAGGTGCCTGAGGTCAACCAGGGTGCCCGTTTCGACGGTCTTTCCCGATCGGATGATGGTCACGCGATCGCACAGCTCCTCGACCTCGCTCAGGATGTGGCTCGAGAGCAGTACGGTCGCGCCATCCTTTCTCACCCGCGCGATCTGCCTTCGAAACACCGCCTCCATCACGGGATCGAGGCCGCTGCTCGGTTCGTCGAGGAGATAGAGGGATGCCGGTCGCGCGAACGCCGCAATGAGCGCGACCTTCTGCCGGTTGCCCTTCGAGTAACTGCGCGCCCTCTTGCGAGGATCGAAGTCGAATTCGTCGATGAGGTCGGCGCGGAGTCGCGCGTCGGCTCCGCCGCGGAGGGAGGTGAGAAGGTCGATCGCTTCGCCGCCGGTAAGGCTCGGCCAGAGGTTGACATCTCCGGGTACGTAGGCGATGTCGCGGTGCGCTCGCACCGCATCCCGCCACGGATCGAGCCCGAGGACGGATACGCCGCCGCCGCTCGCCCGGATCAACCCGAGCAGCACTCGGATGGTCGTCGACTTACCCGCGCCGTTGGGGCCGAGGAAGCCATGCACCTCCCCCGATGCAACCGAGAGGTCGAGGCCGTCGAGGGCCCGCACGCGTCCGAATGTCTTGACGAGGCCTCTGGCCTCGATGAGCTCGGTCATGCGACAGACTCTACGCTTATTTTACGAATTTCTGAATTAGATGAATATTGGGACTTGGTAGCTTTGTCCCAATGTCGAAAAACACCACTGCTGCCGTCTACGCCGGCGGCCTTACTCGCCGCGATGTCGTGGGCTGGCGTAATGCCGTCTTCGTGATCTTCGCGCTGTGCGGAGTCGGGCTCTCCACCTGGGCCGCGCGGCTGCCTTCCGTGAAGGAAGCACTCCAGGTCGGGCCGAGGGAGATCGGCATCCTGCTCTTCGGCATTGCAGCGGGTTCCATCGTCGGGCTTCTCGCCTCCAGCCACATCATCGCTCGCTTCGGAGCCCGCGACACCGTGGCCTGGGCGCTGACGATCGGCGCCGCGGGTTTTGCCATCGCCGGGGTCGGAGTCACGGTCGGACCGAGCTTCGCCGTGATCTTCATCGGGCTTGTCGTGTTCGGGGCATGCACGGGTATCTGCGATGTCGGCATGAATGTCTCCGGTGCGGCGAACGAGAGGGTGCTCGGCCGCACCATCATGCCGATCTTCCACGCCTTCTTCAGCGTCGGTACGATAATCGGCGCCGCCCTCGGCGCCCTCGCCGAAAGCGTCCACTTACCGATCGCGATCCACACCGGGATCGTCGCGGTGATCATCGCCGTCGTCGCGATTGCGGCATCGCGCAAACTTCAGTCGGAACACATCGTGGAGGCCGGCCGGGAACCGGTCCCCGACGATGACCACTCGAAGAGCTGGCGTGGGCGCCTGGCCATTTGGCGCGACCGCCGCACCCTGCTCATCGGACTGATCATCCTCGGCATGGCCTTTGCCGAGGGTTCCGCGAACGACTGGCTCGCGATCGCCATGCACGATGGCCACGCTGTCTCCAAGCCGAATGCGGCGCTCGTGTTCGGGGTGTTCGTCACCGCGATGACTGTCGGACGCCTCGCCGGGGTGAAGTTGCTCGACCGTTACGGGCGCGTTCCGGTGCTGCGGGCATCCGCCGTCCTCTCCGCGGTCGGCCTGCTCATCGTGATCTTCGTGCCGAACGTCGGCGTGGCCATCGTCGGCGTCGTGCTCTGGGGGCTTGGCGCCGCACTCGGCTTCCCGGTGGGGATGTCGGCAGCGGCAGATGATCCGAAAACGGCGGCCGCGCGGGTCAGCGCCGTCGCGACGATCGGCTACTTCGCGTTCCTGGTCGGGCCGCCGGTCATCGGTTTCATCGGCGAGCGCATCGGCGTCCTTCACGCGCTGCTGGTCGTGCTCGTGCTGGTCGCGGTCGCCGGAGCGGTGTCCGGCGCCGCGCGCGAACCCGCCGGATAAGCTCGTCGCGTGCGTCTCGTCATTGCCCGGTGTTCCGTCGACTACGCCGGACGGCTCAGCGCTCACCTCCCTCTCGCGACCCGCCTGCTGTTGCTCAAGGCCGACGGCAGCGTGCTCGTCCACTCCGACTCGCTGAGCTACAAGCCGCTGAACTGGATGAGCCCGCCGTGCACCGTCTCGATCTTCTCGCCCGCTTACGATCATGCGGATGCTGGCGTCACCGTGATCTGGAATGTCA
>JAQNCM010000189.1 GCA_029237615.1 Mucilaginibacter sp. | reverse complement strand
GTTAACCGGGCGAAACAAACAAAGTTTCGCGTATAGCACCCATGGGCGATCCAATTGCCGTAACCGTGACAGGCTACCAGCGAAGCTTAAGAAAGTTTGAAGCATCTACAATTATTTTGCAGTAGTTTTTTATCCATTGAACGCTGATATAAGAGTTGCGCTTGTAGGACATCCTAATACAGGTAAATCAACTCTTTTTAATACACTAACCGGTTTAAATCAAAAAATAGGGAATTTCCCCGGGGTAACAGTTGATAAAAAGACTGGTTATTGCCAGCTTCCGGATGGCCGGACGGCCGAGATCATTGACCTGCCGGGCACTTACAGCCTGTACCCCAAAAGCCAGGACGAATCTATTGTATTTTCTGTACTTGCCGACAAATCCAATCCACATACCCCCGATCTGATCGTTGTTATCCTTGATGCATCGAACTTAAAAAGAAACCTGTTATTGTATACCCAGGTTGCCGACCTGAAGATTCCCGTGATTATTGCATTAAACATGATGGACCTTGCAAACAAATCAGGCATAAGCATTGATGTTAACCTATTTGCAAAAAAACTTGGGATTCCAGTAGTGCCTATCTCTGCACGTAAGAACGAGGGTATCAATAAATTAAAAGAAGCCATAACCTTTGCCAATAAAATAGCCCTGCAGGAAGATTCGATTGATATAGAAACAATTGCCCCACAGTTGATTGCCGAAATAAGCAATGAGCTAAACCTAAACAATTCGTACTATGCCCTTCAGCTCGCTCACCAACATGAAACCGTTAAATTTATTTCGCCGGCGCAAAGCGAACGTATAGAAGAAATAGAAAAAGAGTTCTCTTTTCATTCGCAAAAGGCACAGGCCGCCGAAACCATTGCCCGTTACAATTTTATTAACGACCTGCTTTACGACACCGTTAAAATACCCGAAACAGCAAAAGACGAAACCATCAGCAACAAAATTGACAAGGTACTTACCCACAAGATATTTGGATTTGTTATTTTTTTCGCTGTCCTGCTGTTTATGTTTCAATCTATTTTCGCCTGGTCTGCTTATCCTATGGAGCTGATCGCTGATTTGTTTGTTTGGGTACAAAGCACCTTGCACCAACTGTTACCTGCCGGGCCATTAACAGGGCTTGTAGTCGATGGCGTTATTGGCGGCTTAAGCGGAGTGATGATTTTTATACCCCAGATAGCGATTCTGTTTGCCTTTATTTCGATACTGGAAGACACCGGGTATATGTCGAGAGTTACGTTTATGATGGATAAGCTGATGCGTAAGGTTGGCCTTAACGGCAAATCAGTAGTGCCGCTTATTGGCGGTTTTGCCTGTGCCGTGCCTTCTATCATGAGCACGCGGACCATCGAAAACTGGAAGGATCGTATGATCACTATAATGGTTACACCATTAGTTACCTGCTCGGCACGTTTACCCATTTACACCCTGCTTATTGCATTGGTTGTCCCAAACAGAAATGTTTGGTGGATATTTAATATGCAGGGGCTTGCGCTTACGGGGATGTATGTTTTTAGCCTGATATCGGCGGTTATAGTTGCTTTTGTTTTTAAGCTGATATTAAAAGGCCGTGAACGCGGTTATTTTATTATGGAATTACCGGTTTATCGCATGCCCCGCTGGAAAAATGTTGGCTACTCAATGTATGATCGTTCAAAGGCTTTTGTTTTCCAGGCTGGAAAGGTAATAATTGCTGTTTCCGTAATATTATGGGTTTTAGCATCGTATGGCCCGGGGGATCGTTTTGAAAGAATTGAACAGAAATACCGCCAATCTCAATATACCCAGCATCTTAATCCTGATCAGCTTACCAGAGCTATTAATTCCGAAAAGCTGGAAAACTCTTATGCCGGTGTGCTGGGTCATGTAATTGAGCCGGTTATCAGACCTTTAGGTTTTGACTGGAAAATTGGAATTGCTTTAATTACCTCATTTGCTGCACGCGAAGTTTTTGTAGGCACCATGGCTACCATTTACAGCGTAGAAGGCAGTGCCGAAAAGATGGAAACGGTGCAGAAAAAGATGGGTGAGGCTAAAAATACAGTTACAGGTCAACCGGTATTTTCACTTGCCGTAGCTTTTTCCCTTATGATGTTTTATGCTTTTGCAATGCAATGCGCCAGTACTGTTGCAGTAGTATACCGAGAAACCAAAAACTGGCGATGGCCCGCAATACAATTTGCTTATATGACCGTGCTGGCCTATACAGCAAGTTTTGTAGCTTACCATCTTCTAAAATAAACGCATACCAACTTATTGTTAAGTAGCTGTTGTGCTATTTGTTTTACGAAACAAAAAGAGTTTAATCGTCTTATAGATAAAACCCTTTACTTTGAAGAATGATATTTTTAACTTTTTTCATCGGGATAATTGCCAATTTCATTGGTTACATCCCGCCTGGAAACATTAATCTTACCTTAATACAGATCACCGTAAACCGTGGCTTAAAACAGGCCCTGCTATTTATTATTTCCTTTTCGTGTGTTGAATTTTTTTTTACCTATTTCATTATGCATGCCGCAAAATGGCTTTCGGAACAGGTGCGGCTGGATACTATCATCGATTGGATAATGGTGGTTTTGTTTGGGGTGTTGGGAGCAATAACATGGATTCACCGTAATAAACCACCCGAAACAAGTTATTCTGAACACGAAAGTATTAAATATGGTATCGTACTCGGCTTTTTGAATCCCATGCAGATTCCATTCTGGATGATAACCGGCACCTACCTAATTACACATGAATGGATACTTGACGGCAGGCTTGCTCTTGTTATTTTTAGTTTGGGATCAGCAGCCGGAGCTTTCCTTGCCCTGTTTTTATACGCTAAATTTGCTAGTTACATACAAAGTAAATTCGCATTAAGCAACCGGCTTATCGATACCAGCATCGCCATCCTTTTTTTTGCCTTTGCGGCATACCATGTGGTGAAACAGATTTACCTGCTATTCTTTAAGCATTAACATCCGTTAATTTGCAACCTTTTTTAGCGAAATAATATAATAATCACCTATATATTTCCACGGCCAGCGGGATTTCAATTTGTGCTCTTTGTTTATAAGAAACGAATAAACAGCAGGATGTTTCTCTGCAAATCCCTCGATAT
>JAQNCM010000518.1 GCA_029237615.1 Mucilaginibacter sp. | reverse complement strand
GGCCCAAGAGTGCTTCTGGTACAACCCCGCGAAGATGCCGATGCCCGCGGAGTGGGTGACTGTGCGCCGAGTCCGCGTTAAGGATTCCGTCGAGTACGTCTGGTGGCTCAGCAAGACGCCTCACCCGAAAGCCGACAACCGGAAGGTGCTGCGGGCATACTCAAAGGACATGATCCGGCTGAATAAACGCAAGCTCCGCGAGACGGTGCGGCCGGGCGGGTACATCATAAAGGAGAGTTTTGCGGATGTGGACACCGGTGGATCAATTCCCCCAAACGTTATTGACGACGAGACGCCGCTGGACATGCTCAAATTCGGGAACAACTCAGCCAACGACCGCTACACGCTCAAGTGCAAAGAGGCGGGGATTAAGATTCACCCCGCCCGCTTCCCGGCGGCGCTCCCTGATTTCTTCATCCGCCTACTGACCGACAGAGACGACATCGTTGTCGATCCGTTCGCCGGGTCGAACACGCTAGGGATGGTCGCGGAGAGGTTGGGCCGGCGCTGGGTGGCGATGGAGATGGAAGAGGAATATCTGCGGGCTAGTAAGTTCAGATTTGAAGACCTTGATTAGCTCTGAGCGCGTAGGACGTCGAAATTCCCGTCCGCACTTGACCGCATGCATTTTCATGTCAAGAATCATCAACTCTGTATTTTGAGTGTGCTTAAAACTTGTTCCGGTAGCCTGCGGCTTTTTTACCGTTGCTCTCTTTAGCAAAGGCACAAGCTAAGTCCCCTCGTAGGGGAACGCAGCTTCGGCGTGCATATCTCCCGCGTGGCCTTGCATAAGGCGACGGTTGAGATGCCGCCGGTTGCAATTGCGCAATTGTTGCTTTTGGTTATTGCCAGCCCCGGTTAAAAAGTCGCTCCCCCACCTGTTTACGCGCGGGTTCCGGTTGATCCCCGATGGCTCTGCCATCTGGCTTTCTACTTGGAGAACCCGTGTATCGCTTTTATTTCTGTGCAAGATGCCAAGGTGTCTACGAACTCGATGAAGCAGAAGAACCCATTGACGGCGTTAGGTCGCCCAAACGCTGCCTCGCATGTCTCTCTCTCCCGCCAATCGTAGACGCTAGGTGTGATGGAGCAATTACGCGGACTGCGAGTAGCTATCATTTTGACGGGTGGGGTATTGACGAAAGGCAGCGTCTGCGGAGGCTAAAAGTAAGAGGCTGGGGTTGTTGACGCCCTTTCGTGGGGGCACGCGGGGCTAGTGAAAGGTTGCGACCATGCAATTCGACGATGAAGCTGACCCGATTGATCGCGCGACGGTGGCTATCCTCCACATTCTCGGTACGCAGTGGTCGGACTACGCCGCAGTTGCCATCAATGAGCCTTACGAGCGTGCGGTTACTCGCCTCGTCAATGCTGGACTAGTTGAGGCGGCCGGAGTTCTCGCGTTTATGTCGCCGGGCATTGCGACACGGCTCGTGGTTGAGGCGCGGTGGAGCGGCAGGATCGCCATGGACCAGTTGGGCGCAATCACAGCCGCGGTTCCGGAATGGTTCGAGAATGGAAAACATAAGGGCCGAGTTGCCATCCATCCGACCTTAAGTCGCGTTCGCCTTACCTCAATCGGCATCACAGCGCAGGGCGACATTCGCTCGCCAGAACGTCAGCACATCGTGTTGACGCTTTTGGGGCGTGGGGCCAGTGAGCAAGGGTCGCTGCATGTCGATACGCAGCGCATTGAGAGACCGCTAAGTTCCTAGGATGGTGGCGCAAGGCCCAAATGCCTCACGACTGCTATCGAAGGTTGGTGCTCTGGATCAAACCGACCACGGCTGCTGGGGGAGCGCGCAGCCGGGGTGATACACACTGAACGCAAACCCGCCGGCGGTCGGGGAGTTGTCGCGGTGGTCGTGGATCGGGAGCGCCGCCTGCTGCGTCTGGGCGCAGTAATTGAAAACGTAGATCGGGATTGAGCCGTCAGCCCCGGTCGGGGGCGCGGTGGTGCTCGCGGGAACCGTGGACGTACCGGGGCCGCTCGTGGTGCCGGCCGGGACCGCGTAACCCATAAACGTAAGCAGCACGACGGTTCCCGCCGGGACCTCGCGATTGTCGTTTGCTTCGCGGGCGTTGCCGAAGCCGGCGACGTACGGGACTTGAAACTGCCACATGTTTGAGGGCGCCAGTATCGTCGAGTCGGCGGGCGTTGCCATCGCCGCGGACGGTTGGACCGCTACCCACGAGAACAGCCGGCCGCTGATGTCGGCCGCTCCGGTAATCATCGCCCAAAAGCTCGTGCCGGGGGCCCGGGGAGCTAGGCGGTTGCCGCTGAGGTCTGTCGGTACGCCCTCAATTTTCTTGACGGCCGCGACGATCCGCTTCGCGGAGTCGAGACTAAAGTTCACGCCTGCCATTGCATCGCTCCTTTACACAATCGCCAGCGGCGTCCAACTGGTGGTGAAGTAGGGCTGAAAATCGAGTACGGCCGGCGCAACCGTCGCGTTGGGCTTCCGCTTGCCCGTGCCGTCAAGCGGCCACGGCTTTTGCAGCGGCAGGCCGTTGGCATCGACGATGGGCCGAAGAAGTTGCGTGTTCTTTGTCTTGTCCCCGACCAGTTCGTTGTAGCCGACATCAAGGGGATGATCGTGCCAGCCCTGGTGTCGAGCCTTGATCGTCAACGTCTCCGCGTAATAAACGACCACCGTTCGGTTGCTCATCACCTTCCGGTTTTTCACGGCCCCGATGGGTGAGAGTTTGCAAGTGCCGGCCGCGAA
>JAQNCM010000524.1 GCA_029237615.1 Mucilaginibacter sp. | reverse complement strand
TCCGTGGCCAACCCCACTCCGACTATCGCACAGGGCGACCGGACGGATGACGCGACCAAGTTCAATCTCGACTTCTATGCGGCCAACGAAGGCTCTCCCGCGAACAAGATTAAGTTCGGCTACTCGAACCTTGACATCAGCGTCGTGAACAAGCGCGTTATCGCTGAATGGACCGACGAACTCGCTGACGATGCGAGTTCGGTCTACGACGATGACGCCGAGCGCGCCCTGATGGACCATATGTCTCAGGAAATGAGCCGCGTGGTTGACCGTGACCTGATCGGTGCGGTTCTGGCGAATATCCCGTCTGCCAATACCTATACGTGGACTCAGACTCCCGATGGTACGGCTGGTTCGATTAACTACTCGACGTCGAGTGCAAGTGACCGGCGCGTGTACGATGAAACGCTGTTCTCTGATGGCATCCAAACGACCATCAACAAGATTCGCATTACCCGTAAGTACAACAACGACGGTGACCCGAACTGGCTGATCTGCGATCCGCTGTTCTCTTTGGCCTTGATGAAGTCCACGGCGTTCAAGCCGGTGGATAACCTTCGCGAGATGCAGTTGCTGACGGGTGCCCTCCGTGACTTCGGAACTCTGACGTCGAATGGGATTCGCGTGCTGGTTGACCCGCTGATGACGGCTAAGACTGCGGTGCTTGGCCGCAAGCCGACCGCCAAGGGTGACCCCGCGATCTACTGGGCTCCCTACGTGAATCTACAGCCCACTCGCGACCTGTACGACCCGGAGACCGGGACTACGACCAAGGGTGTGCGTAACCGGTATGCCATCGCCAAGCCGAACGCTGGCTCCAATGCGGCATCGAGCCAGTTGGCCGAAGTGTACGGGAAACTGACCATCGTGTAATGAACGGGTTCTCTGAACCGGAGCTTATCTGAGGATACTACTATGAGTTTGCGTGGAACCCCCGTACACATGGAGACCGACAACCTTACGGCTGCGAAGGCTTATTCGCGTAAGGACTCGGGAAAGCACTTTACCAATCTTGGCGCAGCTGGCGCTGTTGTGGTGACGCTGCCGACTGACAGCCAGAAGGACGACGTCTTTCATATGTCGGTTCAGGCCGCACAGTCGTTCACGGTCAACCCCGGCATCGCAACGGAAGTTTTCCGTTTGGTTGGTGTGGCGCAGACTGCCGGTCATGGCATTGTTAGCTCCACGCTTGGCGATGTGATGACGTTCGTTAATCTTGGTGCTGGCGTGTGGCAGTGCCGTGGTGCAGTTCAGGGCTTTACCGCCAACTAATAGCATTCGTCGGCAGGAGATAGCATGCCCGGTGTTGCAGTTACACTTATCGGAGGCGTTGCGGGTTACCAGCGTGGTGCCCTGTATACGTCCGTCCTCGACCCGACGACCGCAAACGACGGCACTTCGGTTCCCCCGCATCAGGTCGGAGACCGAATCGTAAATACGTCAAAGGGTACTATCTGGACGTGTGTGTCCAATGGTACCGGTGCTGCGAATTGGCAGTCCATCGGCGGCGCTTCCCCGAATGGTCGGGCGGATTCGGTTGCTATTTCTGCGGTTGCGAGTACGGCCAACGTCTCGCTGGTTACCTTCCAAGTTGTTGACAACAAGGGCGTGGCCATCGCCGCTGTCTTTGACCTTGATATTTGGCTGTCTGATGCGGCTACCGGTGCGGGCCTTACCGCAACGACCGCTTCCGGCGCTGTGACGCCGACCGTTGGTATCGACCTCATCGACTATACGGCCAAGAAGGCGTTCCACGGCCAGACGAACGCATCTGGCATTCTAACCCTGAGCATCACAGATACGGCAAAGACACTGTTCTTCCCCTGCGTCCAAGTTCCCGGCTCGGGCCTTACGGTGGTTGGAACTCGACTGACGACTCCGAAATACGGGTAATAGACGGTTAGTCCTCCTTCCCCATGGGCTGCGGGCTTGTAGAGCCCCAGCCCTATTTTATTGGCAGGCGATGACCGAAAACGACATCATCGAAGCGGCGCGTGAGAGGCTTGGCAATACCGTTGACCGTTCGGTTGACGAACAGTCCGTTCCATCCCAAGCGATTTCCGCCGAACTCCGCAGCTACCTTGTGGAGATTAGCAAGGCATTTGGTTCCGGGAGTAGTCGCAAGGACTTCAATTTCTTCTCAGTTCCCGGCCAGCAAGATTATCCGATTGTGACGACGATTGGCAATGACGTGCGGGACATCCAAGAGGTTCTGAGGTCGGATGCCTATGTCTCCGAATCATTCCTTGAACCGACGATGGTAGACCCCCGTACGGGCGTTCCAGTGGCCCGTGCTTCGTTCATTGACCAAGCCTATCAGCAGGACGCACTTGATGTAATCGTGGCCCAGCAGCGGTTCAGGCGTCAGGATATGTATGACTGGGAGGTGGTCAATTCTAATGGAACTCTGTACCTCCGATTGATGCCCCCGCCCACCGATGTCTCAACTATCTCCGTTCGATATGTGGCTACGTCTGAGTCGGTAGATTCATTGCCAGAAGAGGCGCGTGAGGCTGCGGAGAACGCGGCGTGCGT
>JAQNCM010000466.1 GCA_029237615.1 Mucilaginibacter sp. | reverse complement strand
CTCACGACGCGATCGACGAAGGCGGGAGCGGCGCCAAGAGCGGCGTCGGGGTCCAGGCACCTGACGATCTCATCGGGTGTGAGGTGATCGGTGATCCGCGGATCGGCGAGCAGGGCGGCGCGCAGGTCAAGGCCGCCGTCCAGACCGGCCATGGCCGCTTCATAGACCACGCGGTGCGCGGTGTGCTTCCCGATGCGGTCGGCGAGCACACGCATCACCGGTTCGGAGAGCACGTAGCCGCCACGGGCGGCCAGGTTCGCGCGCATCCGCTCAGCGTCGACCTCCAGCCCGTCGAGCAGGCGACCGGCTGCGGCCAGGGCGGCACCGGTGAACAGGCAGGCTTCCGGGAGTACGGCCCACTCACTCTTCCAGGCCCGCCCGTCACGCTCGTGCTCGTGGACCATGGCTTCGACGACGACCGTCGCGTCCGCCCGTACGATACGGGCGAGCGTGACCAGGTGCTCGGACAGCTCGGGGTTGCGCTTGTGCGGCATGGTGATGCTGCCGACCTGGCCGGTGGTGAACGGCTCCCGCAGTTCGCCGATCTCGGGGCGCTGTAGCTCGTACACCTCTTGGCCGATCTTGGCGAGCGTCGCCGTCACCATGGCGAGCAGGCCGGCGAACTCCGCGATCCCGTCCCGAGCGGTGATCCAGGGGACGTCAGGGGCCGCGAGGCAAAGGCGCCGGGCGAACGCCTCTAGCAGCGGCAGCGCGGCCTCGCCCCAGAACTCCATCGTGCCGAGCGCGCCGCCGAGCTGGACCACCTCCCAGCGGCGGCGGCCCTCGGCAAGCCGGGTGCGGTGGCGGCGCAGTTCCGACGCCCATACCGCGGCCTTGAAACCGAAGGTGATCGGTAGTCCGGGCTGGCCGTGCGTGCGGCCGCACATCACCGTGTCGCGATGCCGCTCCGCGAGCGAGAGCGCGGCTCGCTCCGCGTGAGCGAGGTCGCGTTCGACGATGTCGGCGACGTCGCGCATGACCAGCGCGGTCCAGGTGTCCGACACGTCCTGCACGGTGGCGCCGTAGTAGACCCACTCGCGGGCTTGCGGCGGCAGTACGTCCTGCAGACACCGGATCAACCCGAGCGTGGAGTGGCCGGTGGCGCGGGTCTGCGCAGCCACCTCTTCCAGGTCGAGCCGCGCCACCTCGGCGTGCTCGCGAATGATGCCCGCGGCCTCCAGGGGTACCAGGCCGACCTCGGCCTGCGCTTCTGCCAGCGCGGCGAGGATGTCCAGCCAGGACTGCACGCGCCCCTCATCGTCTAGCAGGCGGTGCAGCTCCGGGGTGCTCCACAGGTGTCTGTACAGGACGGAGTCAGCGAGGTGTGCACTCATTGCAGACCACCTATCGGACCGTCGCTTGTTCGGGCATGTCGACTCCGGTGAGCCAGCGGAGTGCGGACCTGATCTCGTCGAGGTTGGAGCCCCACGGCACGATCGCCGCCTCTTCGGTAAACTCGACTCCGCGCTCGAGCAAGCAGCATTTGGCCAGGGTCGGGCCAGCGGCCGAGGCCGTGACCCGTTGGCGAGGGCAGATGTCCACCCGGGGCGGCTCGTCTCCGTAGAAGTGGCGATGGAACTGCAGCGACCGCTCACACCCGACCAACAGCCAGTCCTGCCGGTCGGCGGGCCGGCTGTCCAGGAACGCGACGTCACCGCCCAGGTCCACGCCGGAACCGCGACAGGGCAGCAGGTAGCGCGCCGAAGGGTTCGCGCTCGCGAGCTGACCGATATCGACCGCGTCCAGCACCAGTTCGATCGGGGGAAGGTCCTCGTCGAAGGCGACCACCTGCTCAGCCATGGCATAGAGCTTCGGCGGCGCGGGTGGCACCACTTCGGTGACGCGGATCCGCACCGGCGCCGGTTCCCAGATGAAGTTGACGTGTTCGTACCGGCCTTGGACCACGTACGCACGGGCGCCGGGCCGGGAGTGCGCGAGTGCCGTGCGTGCCAGGGCAGTGGCGTTGCCGACGTCGGTCTCCGGTGAGCTGATCGAGACCACCTCGTCGGGGCCGGCCAGCACCCGGGCCTCGACGACAGGGGAGAAGAGCGGCTCGGTGGACTCCTTCCGCACGGCTACGAGTGCGGTCCCTGCGCCGTTTCGCAGCGCCAGATAGTCGGTGCGGCGGTAGACCTCCCGTCCGAGCAGGAAGGGCATCAGGCCGGTCTCGGTAAGGGGGACCTCTACTTCCTGAACCGACAACCCGCGGTACGGGCGGGTGATGGTGTTCGGCGCGGGATCGGGAATCACGGTCGTACCCCCAATTTCATCAGCGCGGTGTCGGCCCGCAACCCCAGCCGCAGCGTCTCCAGCGGCAGCACCTCGTCGAGCGGTATGTTGCCGAGGTTGACGTCGGCCCCGAACCGGCGGATGAACCACGTCTGCTGCGCCTTCAGCGGGGCCTCGAAGATGACCCGCTCCACCGGTAGCCGGGCGGCGATCGCCTCGACCAGGTCAGACCGGACACTGCCGTCGGTGCGGTACAGCCCCACCGTGCCGCTCTCGCGGCCTTCGGCGATGACCCATCGGGCCCCGGCGGCGAGGTCGGCCTCCATCTCGGCCAGCCAGCGCGCCGTCACCACTGGTGCGTGCCCGTCCTTAGCGCCCGTCTCGGCCAGCACGGTGAAGTCGGTACTCAGCGTGCGTACCAGTTCGGTCTTCCGGGCGGGCGTAAGGTCCTGCAGGCCATCGGACACCTCGATCGCGCCGATGCCGGCCTCCCGTGCCCACCGTCGCAACTCATCGATCCGGCCTTGCGCGGCACACACCTCGAGCAGCGTGCCACCGAGACACACGGTCACGCCGGCGGCATTGCACAGCTCGACGCGCTCCTTGA
>JAQNCM010000494.1 GCA_029237615.1 Mucilaginibacter sp. | reverse complement strand
GGCGCGAAGGATTCGCGGGGGTCGGCTCCAGTTACGAGCGATCGAGCGCGCCCGGCGCGACCGCGTTGGCGAGGGCGGCCGCTCGGGCGGCGCAACCGAAGACCGAGTGGTCCAACAAGGTCACCGGAACGGTGCGTGACAACGGCGACCTCACCCTGGCAGCCGGCGACCGCATCCGTCATCTCGACTTCGGCGACGGCCGGGTCACCGCCGTTACCGGCGTTGGCCCGAAGAGCATCGCTGAAGTGCAGTTCGAGACGGCCGGTCGCAAGCGACTCCTGATCAAGCTGGCGCCGATCGAAAAGCTCTGAAGATCAACCAGCACTAGCGTGCGATGAACGCGCGATACGCGTTGGCCGCTCGCTCGAATCCGGCCGTCTGGCCCTTGTTGAGGATGCCGAAAGGTTCGGGTCTCACGGTGATCCCGCTCGCGGCTGACGTGCGTCGCCAGGTGCCGACGACCCGACCCCGCGACACGATGGTCGGCAGGAAGACGCCATTGTTGCCCGGCACGATGAGATTCGAGTGTTCCCCGGCGATCGCGAGGGAACGATCCTGGTAACCGAGCACGTACTCGTCGAAGCCGGGCAGCGCATGCACTGATTCGCCGCCCATGACGGCGACCTCGGTTCCGTCGGCGGCGACCCAGTGCGGTACGCCATCGAGCGACACCTCGGTCAGGTCCGCGCGCGCGAGCTCGAGGCCGAGCCTGGCGTCCGCGAGGGTGAGCTTCGCCCACCACGCGAGGTCTCGGAGCGTGGCCGGTCCGTGCCCCGAGAAATAGCGGAGGGCGAATTCGCGAAGAGCCTGCTCACGTTCCAGATCCCGGGAAACCGGAATCCACTCGTCGACGAGCACAAGCGCCTGCTGCGTGCCGGCCGGCGGCCCCCAGCAGATGACGGCGGTCTGGGCGAGGTGCCAGATGATGTGGTAGCCGCGTTGGCCCGTGGTCGAAATCCCGGCACGTTCCAGCGCCGCGAAGAACCGGTCGCGGGTTATCGCATTGCCGCCGGTCAGCTCGGCGATCGCAAGCTCCCGCGCTCTGCCGAGGACGCCCTCGTCGAGCCCGAGTTGTCGGTGGCGAGTGACCGCGCTCGCGATCGTGCGCGGCGCGGTGATCCGCAGCATCCACCGCAGGTCCTCCGCCGCGACGAAGAAGAGGGTTCCGCGCAGGGGTGAGGACCTCACGACCTCACCGCGCTCGAGGGCGCCGAGCACGTCGGCCTTGGTCGATTTGGGCAACCGGAGACCAATCGCCCAGAGGGCCTGGCCGAAGTCCTGCGCCTGTATCGCGAGCAGATGGCCCACCACGCCTGGCACATCGAGCTCGTGCGCGGAGGATGGCTCGATGAGTTGGCTCGAAAGTCGCATCCGCAGCGCCTGTTTCGCACTCATAGCCGCCGTCATCGCCCCAGTATGCCGCCAGCCGCTGACCTGCCGGCTAATTGAGGCGAGGCGTCGAGTCACGGAGGCGACCGTGGCCACGACGACACGACTGCGCTGACCGGATGCCGCACCGATCACGCGCGCGATCGCTTCGCGTCCGACCTCGACCAGCGGCACGCGAACGGTTGTGAGGGCGGGCACGACATCAACGACCAGCTCTATCCGCTCACGCTCGGACTTTACGGCCTCATGATCATCACGGGTGGCCAGGCGGCGCAATACTCGATCGTCGTTGCCGGTGTTCTCGTGTCGATCATTCCGCTCGCCATACTGTTCCTCTCGCTGCAGAAGTTCTGGAAGATCGATCTGCTGAGCGGCGGAGTGAAAGCCTGACTCGCGGCTCAGCCCAGTTTGCTCAGCAGGTGGTTCTTCGGCCATTCGCGCAGGCGGTGTGGCAGCCGCGGGTACAGACGAGCCGTCGCGCTCATGCTCCTCTCGAATCGACGCTCCAGGCGCGGACTCCACGGGAGTGCATAGGCTTCTCGCAGTTCGGGGCTGAGCAGGCCCGCGGTCGCAAGCCTGGCCATTGGCATTGAGGCGCGCATCCAGAGGGGGCCTGTCCTCGGATGCAGCAACTGGCGCGAGACCGTCCGCACCCTGTCGTCCACCGTGAGCTGGGGCAGCTGCTCGTTCCAATAGGTTCGGAACGCGGCGCGATCGACCGGCCACAGCGATGCGGGCATGCCCAGTGCCGTACCAACGGTGGCGTACTCTCGATAAACGCCATCGGCATCCTCGTCGTCGAGGGGGCCGAAGATGCGCTCGTGGATGTGGGTGGCCGTCTCGTACAGCGTCGCCGCAACCCAGAGCTGCAGTCGAGCGTCGGAGGCGTCGTAGGACTCCGAGCGCACGGGGGCGTGCGCCTGGTTGACCATCGCCGTGACGGAGGCGACCTGCTCGGGGGTGCCGAAGACGAGCGCGTAAACGTAGGTAAGGGTGTTGCGCAGGCGGCGCAGCGGGTCGGCCACGAAATTGCTGTGATCGGCGACCGCGTGTCCGATCGCGGGATTCGCGAGTTGCAGCAGGATCGCCCTGCCGCCGCCTGCGAGCAGAACGGCTTCGGCTCCGAGATCGGTGAGTGGCACGAGTCCATTCTGCGCTCAGCCCGACCCGGGTGACGGACCCGACGGCACGCGGCATCCTCCGTCGCGCCCGCCCGTGCCAACCTGCCCTTCCCGTGCCAACCTGCCCGCCCCGTGCCAAATGAAGGACCCGCGGAAGCCGTGGCCCGGAAGCCAGGGCCCGATGCCGCTCGAAGACGAGGCGACTCCTTCATTTGGCACGGGGACAGCGCGGATGGGTCGCCGGCATGCTGAACGCACGGGGGAGCCGGGGTAGAGTTCTTGATGGCCCGAATCTCTTGACGTCGAACTATCTCGGTGTCGAG
>JAQNCM010000115.1 GCA_029237615.1 Mucilaginibacter sp. | reverse complement strand
CTATTTTCCAAAATTATAACTTTTTTACGATCAAGTCATCTTTTAGCTCATTTTTGATCTCTAAAATATTTTTATTTAGTAAAGGGTGTACAAATTCCGGCGCAATCTCTGCTAAAGGCTCTAACGTAAACCTGCGTTTATGTAATTCGGGGTGCGGAATGTGCAGTGCCGGCTCATTCACAATCTCCTGTCCATAAAACAATATATCAATATCAATGGTCCGTGAGCCCCATTTTTCTTCCCGCTGCCTTCCCAATACGTTTTCTATGCGTAATATTTTCTCTAAAACCTCTTGTGCCGATAACTCGGTTTGTAAAGTGATTACCTGGTTAATATAATCAGGAGCGTCTGTTTTACCCCACGCCTGGGTTTCATATAACGACGAAGCCCTTAATACCGGGGCAATATTATCTGCTATAAGTTTAATTGCCTGGTTAATAAACAAACGCCGGTCGCCAAGATTGCTGCCTAATAATAAAAAAACATTAATCATGTTGTAACAAATATTATGGACGATGCTCTTAACAATATATGTATCGAATTACTAAGTTTGCATAGATAAAAGATTTATAGCAGTTAATGAAACAATTCTTCAAATTTGTGCTTGCCAGCATGGTAGGCGTTCTTTTAATTACCATCATTTTTATATTTGTTATTATAGGAATAATAGCATCCAGCGGTGACAAAACGCCCGTGGTTGATTCAAATTCGGTTTTACAAATAAATTTCAATTATCCCATTTCAGAACGCACACCAAATAATCCTTTGTCCGGCCTGAGTTTTTTAGGTATCGATGGCGAAAAAGCTGTAGGACTTAACGACATTCTTGCAAATATTAAGAGGGCAAAAACGGATGATAATATAAAAGGAATATTTTTGAACGAAAGCAATGTTACCCCCGGACAAGCTACATCGGAAGAAATACGAAACGCCCTGCTCGACTTTAAAAAATCCAAAAAGTTCATTGTCGCTTATTCAGAAATTTATACCCAGGGCTTTTATTACCTGGCCTCAGTTGCTGATAAAGTTTATATTAATCCGAAAGGTATATTTTTATTCCATGGATTTAATCAGCAGGTAACATTTTTAAAGGGAGCGCTGGATAAATTAGGGATTGACGTGCAAATTATAAAAGTAGGCACCTATAAAAGCGCTGTTGAACCCTTTTTCCTCACCAAAATGAGCGATGCCAACCGGTTACAGGTTACCTCCTACCTTGGCTCATTATATGATCATTTTTTAACTGGCATCAGCGAAAGCCGTAAGATAAATAAAGATACGCTATTTGGCTATGCTAATGAGTTAAAAGTAAAGTATCCGGAAGATGCATTAAAATATAAGCTGGTAGATGGCCTGAAATATAAGGACGAAATATTAGATGAGCTAAAAAGCCGCACCGGACTTAATGCCAAACAGGATCTAAAGACCGTTGAATTAGGCGAGTATGTTAAGAGCGAGGATCAAAAAAGTGGTAATGATAAAAAGGAGTCGAAAAACCGTATAGCTGTTGTATATGCATCGGGCGAGATTAGCGGCGGGGATGGTAATGATAATAGTATCGGGTCTGAAGGGGTTAGCAAAGCTTTACGCCAGGTACGGCTTGACAATAAAGTAAAAGCCGTGGTTTTACGTGTCAACTCACCCGGTGGAAGTTCCATGGCATCAGATGTAATATGGCGGGAAGTAATGCTAACAAAAAAAGTAAAACCCATTATTGTTTCGATGGGCGACTATGCTGCTTCAGGTGGATATTATATTTCATGCGCGGCTGATTCAATAATTGCCGAGCCTAATACCATTACCGGATCAATAGGAATTTTTGCTATTCTCCCCAATATGCAAAAGTTTTTTAATGACAAGCTTGGCATCACTTTCGATGGGGTAAAAACAGGTAAATATGCTGATCTCGGAGACATAAGCAGGCCATTGTCTCCTGAAGAAAGAAACATTTTGCAAAGTCAGGTTGACCATGGTTATGATGAATTTACAAAAGCTGTGGCAATTGGCCGGCATAAACCCCAGGCCTTTATTAACAGTATTGGTCAGGGACGTGTTTGGACAGGCACACAGGCCTTGAAATTAGGATTGGTGGACCGTTTAGGTAACATAAACGATGCTGTAACATCAGCTGCAAAAATGGCTAAATTAAAAAACTATAAACTGGTCTCCTACCCTGAACAAAAAAGCTTCCTGAATAAGTTTGGCCTAAACATGAGCGCCGAAATAAAAGCACATTTTGTAAAATCAGAACTTGGCGATAATTTTAAATACTACGAACAGGTAAAGGGCGTTACGCAAATGATGCGCACTCCACAAGCAAGGTTACCCTATGATATTTCTATTAATTAGTCTTAATAATTTTATTAAAGCCATCTCTTAGCGGGGATGGCTTTTAATTTATAAGCAAATAAAATATCATTTAATAAACATTTCCCATTACCTACCGCTTTTGTATTTTTACACCTTTCAATCTAAATATGGAAAACAAACCCATAGCACGGAAGCTTCGCTTGTTGTCTCAATTAATGGAACTGCACGATGTAAATTCTTTTAAAGTAAAGTCAATGGCGAACGCAGCTTTTAAAGTGGATAAGCTGCCGTTTCCTGCGAAAAGTAAAACAACAGAAGAGCTTGAAAAAATAGATGGTATAGGTAAAAGTACAGCATCTAAAATCACCGAGTTGCTGCAAACAGGCACCATGGCTGAGCTGGAAGAATTGCTTGCAAAAACACCTCAGGGAGTTATTGAAATGATGGGAATTAAAGGCATCGGCCCAAAAAAAGTAGCTATCATCTGGCGTGAGCTTGGAATTGAAAATATAGGTGAACTTTTTTATGCCTGTAATGAGAACCGGCTGGTTGAAGCAAAAGGTTTTGGTTTAAAAACGCAGGAAGACATTGGTAAGGCCATTGAGTTTGCCATGGCAAGCAACGGTAAGTTTTTATATGCCCATATAGAACCTGAAGTAAACCAGCTGATAGATCAGCTAAAAGGCGTTTTTCCTAATGGATTGATAGAATGTGCGGGCGAATTTCGCAGGTGCTGTGAAATTATTACCAAACTGGTGATCGTTTTGGGAAGCCGCGAAGAAGAAATGGCGTTTAATACCCTTTTGCAATCAGAAATATTGAGTGATGTAAAAGGAGAAGGGAATCACATTACAGGCAAATTACATAATGGCATGCAGGTTGACATTGTGTGTGTTGAGAAACGGTATTATTACCAGGAATTATTTATACAGACCGGCGACGATGGACATGTTGAAGAAGTTTTAAGCAGGACCGCTGATACCATAGATCAACCAACAAGTGAAGACCTGATTTACAAAAAAGCAGGCATGGAATTTATTCAGCCTGAATTACGCGAGGGCGCTGCGTTTATTGCAAGGGCCGAAAGAAATACATTACCTCAATTAATTGTCCATCATGATCTTAAAGGGACGCTGCATAATCATAGTACCTGGAGCGACGGGATAAACACAATTGAAGAAATGGCTTTATATTGCCGTGACGAGTTAAATCTGCAGTACCTTGGCATGTGCGACCATAGTAAAAGCGCATTTTATGCCAAGGGACTTAGCATTGAACGAGTATTGCAGCAGCAGGAAGAAATTGATCACCTGAATAAAAAATTAAACGGTTTTCATATTTTTAAAGGCATTGAATCCGATATACTATATGATGGTTCACTTGATTACCCTGGTGAAATATTGAAAAGATTTGATTTTATTGTTGCCTCGGTACACTCCATACTCAAAATGGATGAGGAGAAAGCAACTTCACGGCTCATTAAAGCTATTGAAAATCCTTTTACCACAATCATCGGGCATCCAACAGGAAGGTTATTATTAAGCCGCAACGGCTATCCTATCAATTATAAAAAAGTGATTGATGCCTGCGCCGCCAATAAGGTGGTAATAGAAATAAATGCTAACCCCTTGAGGTTAGATATGGATTGGCGATGGCATCAATACACGCTTGATAAAGGCGTTTGGCTGTCAATTAACCCTGATGCTCACCGCAATGAAGGATTTCTGGATACCCGTTATGGATTATTAGTTGCACGTAAAGGCGGTTTATATAAGGAAAGATGCCTAAATGCGTTATCATTGCAGGAAATTAATAATTTTTTCAATTTAAAGAAACAGGCTTAAGCACAAATTCGACCAACAAACATTCAGGCGACAGATTAGGCTGTGCCTAATAATAATTAAACAATATGATAAATAAAGTACGATCAATTCAATTATCTGAAAAAAAACCTTCAGTACTGGTGATCGGTGACTTAATGATCGACCATTATATATGGGGCAGTGCTACCAGGCTTTCACCGGAGGCACCGGTGCCGATAGTAAATATTAAAAATGAGTCTACAACCTTGGGTGGTGCCGGCAATGTTGTGCAAAACTTAGTTTCCCTTGGCGCAAGCGTAACTGTTGCAGGGATAATAGGAAATGATGCCTACGGTATTCAATTAATTGAACTTTTACAAAATGAGGGTGTCATTACCGATGCTATCATTAAAGATGGTAGCCGGACAACAACAATTAAAACGCGTATATTAGCAGGAAACCATCAATTGGTAAGAGTTGACAGGGAAGTAACAGATGCGATTTCAAATAAATTGGAGGATGAATTAACAGATAAGTTAATTACCTATATCAATGATGCTGACATTATTTTATTATCAGATTACAATAAAGGATTATTTACGTTCGATCTGACTCAACGCATCATAAAAATAGCAAATGAACGTCAAAAGAAAGTAATTGTTGATCCTAAAGGATTAAGTTATGAAAAATACCGGGGAGCCTATCTTATAAAGCCAAACCGGAAAGAACTTGCAGATGCAGCTAAGACCGAAAAAATAAATGGCATCACAGATTTGGAAATTGCCGGAAAGAGCATTTTTGAGCAAACTGAAACCGAATTTCTAATAGTTACATTATCAGAAGAGGGAATGGCAATTTTAACTAAGGAAACCAGTAAACTGCTGCCTGTAAAAGCAACGGAGGTTTTTGATGTTACCGGAGCCGGAGATACGGTAATTGCTACAATAGCTTATTTTATTGCATTAGGCTTCGCTGTTGAGGATGCGTGTGAACTGGCAAATCATGCTGCCGCGATAGTTATAAGGCGTGTAGGCAGTGCTAACACCACTGTAGAAGAAATTTTAAGTGACATGGAAAATGACAAGACGAACAATTTATTATCAAACCGCTAACTAATATAACCCCTTAATTACGATAAATGGTTATTGAAGAACTTAACGATCATCAGCAATTAATTAAAAAAGTAATTGATTTGCTTACGTGCGATATTGAAGCCGGCAGCGAAATGATTACCTCAGTTATAAAAGCAGGAAACAAAGTTTTACTGGCCGGCAACGGCGGAAGCGCCGCTGATGCACAACATATTGCGGCCGAGTTAAGTGGCCGCTTTGTTAAAGAACGCAAAGCATTACCGGGTATAGCCTTAACAGTTGATACCTCTGCTTTAACAGCAATTGCCAATGATTACGGGTATGACCATGTTTTTTCAAGACAGGTGGAAGGTTTGGCACAGCCCGGAGACCTCTTTATAGGCATTTCTACCAGCGGAAACAGCCAGGGAATACTAAATGCATTTGAGACGGCTAAAAAAATCGGTTGTAAAACGCTGGGCCTTTCTGGCAGGGATGGCGGCAAAATGAACGGGCTTTGCGACCTTAACATTATCGTACCTTCGCAAGTTACCGCAAGGATCCAGGAAATGCATATCCTTATTGGACATATACTTTGCAAAGCCGTAGACGATTTATTTTAATTAACAGAGTTTACTCTTCAAGTCTAAAATAATCCATGAGAAACGATATAGAAAGAACGCTGTTAAATAAAATATCAGACCTCGCATCCCTTAAGAATCTGGTTGACAAATGGCAGTCGGACGGAAAAAAGGTGGTTTTTACAAACGGTGTTTTTGATCTGCTGCATATCGGGCATATTACCTATATGGCAAAAGCGGCCGAACTAGGAGATAAGCTGGTTATAGGTTTAAACTCGGATAGTTCCGTTAAACGTATAAAAGGTAATGACCGCCCTGTAAATGACCAGGATAGCCGTGCCGCGTTATTGGCAGCATTTTTTTTTGTGGATGCAATAGCGATTTTTGAAGAAGACACCCCATTAAGTATTATAACCACATTATTGCCGGATATATTAGTAAAAGGTGCTGACTATTCTGTTGATAACATAGTGGGAGCCAAAGAAGTGATTGCAAACGGCGGTGAGGTTAAAACCATTAACTTTGTTGATGGGTACTCATCAACCTCAATTATAAACAAAATAAAAGCAAGAAGTTAGCAAGATGATCAGTAAACGCTGTAACCAGGTATTTGAATTGGCGATAAAAAATTATCATTTATATAACAACATTGATAAAGCCTGCGAAAGCCCTTATGAGGCCGGCTCCTTTGAAAATTTGCTATATACTAAATGCTGGATAGACACGGCGCAATGGCATATGGAAGATGAGGTGCGTAACCCCGGTATCGACCCGGTTAAAGCGCTGATGTGGAAGCGTCGCATTGATAGCTCTAACCAGGAGCGTACTAATCTTGTAGAAGTGATTGACAGTTATTTTTTGGAAAAGTACAAGGATTTAAAGCCCTTGCCTTCGGCGCGTATAAATACAGAAAGCCCGGCATGGGCCATTGACCGGCTTTCTATCCTGGCTCTTAAAATTTATCACATGCATGAAGAAACCATAAGGATAAATATTGATGAGCAGCATTTAATTCAATGCAAAGCGAAACTGGATATACTGCAGCAGCAAAAAACCGATCTTTCATTAGCAATTGATGAATTAATGGACGATATACAAAAAGGTGAAAGATACATGAAAGTGTACCGTCAGATGAAAATGTACAACGACCCGGACTTAAACCCCGTGTTGTACAATAGCAAAAAATAAATGCCGCATTTAAAACACATATTGGTTATTCGCTTTTCGGCCATGGGTGATGTGGCCCTGACGGTTCCGGTTATAAAAGCGGTGCTCGATCAAAATCCGGATATAAAGATCACTTATGTTTCAAGACCTGAATTTGCCGCATTTTTCAATAACATCTCCCGTTTTACTTTTTATCCGGCCGACCTTAACTATAAGTTTAAAGGGCTACCGGGCCTTTTTAAATTATTCCGCTCCCTTAAGAAGAATGCCAGGTATCATGCACTGGCGGATCTTCACGATAACTTACGCACCAAAATATTAAGAAAGCTCTTTAGGTTGTCTGGAATAACTTATAGCTATATTAATAAGGGCCGGGCAGAAAAAAAACTTTTGACGCGGTTTCCGGGAAAAGTGCTGAAACCGCTCAAATTAACTACTGAACGTTATGCGGATGTATTTAGAAAATTAAGTCTACCACTTATTCTTAATCATCAGCTATTAAAAAGTGCGCAGGCTTTAACAGATGAAGTTAAAGCCATGATTGGCGAGAAAAAAAATAAATGGATTGGTATAGCTCCCTTTGCCAAACACAAAGGAAAGATTTATCCGCTTGACAGCACTGAAGAAGTTATTAAATTGTTAGACTCCAAAAATGTTACGATATTTCTTTTTGGAGGCAGTGCTTTAGAAGAAGAAATTTGCCTGCAATGGCAGCAAAAATATAAAACAGTCACTTCGCTGGTAAGACGCCTGTCAATGGAACAAGAACTTAATCTTATCAGCCAGTTGGATGTGATGATAAGCATGGATTCTGCAGGTATGCACCTCGCTTCGCTGGAAGGCATCCCGGTTGTATCTGTTTGGGGCGCTACACATCACTATGCCGGCTTTTTGGGTTATGGGCAATCAGAAAACAATATAGTTGCAGATGACATTGAGTGCAGGCCATGTTCAATCTATGGCAACAAACCGTGCTTTCGCAAAGATTACGCATGTTTATACAACATTACTCCTGAAACAATTGTTAATAGGTTAAACAATTTTATAAGTTAACTTATTAGCAAGCAGTATACAAGAGATTATTTTTTTGGAAAACATTTTATAGAAATTTTACCTTTAATTAATATCAATTAATTGTATTTTGTAGCGGGTTTTAATACTATAATAATCCATACGGTTTCGATTAAAGTCGGTAGTGAAACAAATAGCAATGAAAAAATTAATGCTGATACGGCACGCCAAAGCAGAAAAAGACTCCATCGGGAAAGATATCGACAGACCTCTAAAATATATTGGCATACAGGATGCCACTTTTATGGCGGCCAGAATTAAAGACAAACCGTTAATTCCGCAAATTATAATCACAAGCCCCGCGCTGCGTACAAAAACAACGGCAGAAATATTTGCAGATCACCTTTTATTACCAGATCCGGAAACAAATAAAGCCATATATGAGGCCACCCAGCAAACATTACTTAAGGTTATTAATCACCTGCCTGATAAGTATGATTTTATTGCCATTGTAGGGCATAATCCCGGCATAAGTTATATCCTTCAGTATTTAACCGGCGAGACAAGAGAAGTGCATACCAGTACAGTTGCGGTAATTGATTTTGAAATAGATGACTGGGCTTCAGTGAGCGGTGATACGGGTAAGCTTGTTTACTATAGTTCGCCAAAGGAATAAAAACCAAATAATTTTTCAACTGATACAATACATTTTACCCGGTAACGAACGTATATATCCCTGCATTTCCATATTCAATAAATTCATAGCCAGCTGGCTGGTTGTTAA
>JAQNCM010000691.1 GCA_029237615.1 Mucilaginibacter sp. | reverse complement strand
GTTTGAGTGCAGAAGTGCCAAGTGCACGCGCGCTGGACGCGCCCTGTTCACACGTCGACCACAAGTTGGTCACACGCCGTGGGCGTGTCACGCATCCGGGCCAGGCCGCTGGTGAACGCTGGCGGTGCACCCTCCGAACATGGGGGACTAGTCGTCGCGTGGCTCTGCGGAGCCGAAGCTGCTGCTGTGCCCGCGGAACTCGGCAATCGCGGTGCCGTCGGTGCGGCGCACCACGACGTCATAGATTCCGCGGCGCCCGTGCCGGTGACGTTCGGTGGCGCTGGCGCGGAGCCGGTCGCCCACGCGCGCGGGGGCGAGGAACTCGATGTCGCACGAACGGGACACGGTGTCGACGCCGTAGCTGTTACAGGCCAGCGCGAAGGCGCAGTCGGCCAGCAGGAACGTGTAGCCGCCGTGCAGGATGCCGACGCCGTTGATCATCGTCGCCGACACCGTCATCGCGGCGGTCGCATAGCCCGGCCCAACCTCCTCCACCTCGATCCCCAGCGACGGAGCGACACGGTCGGCCCGCATCATCCGCGCGGCGACCGCGCGGGCCAGGGCGACCGGATCGTCGGCGTCGCGCTCAGCGCTCACGAGCGGAGGTTTGCTCAGCGCTCAGGTGCGGACTGGCCGACGGGCCCGCGAGCGCGTTCCAGCAGGTCCTCGTGGCGCACGAGCTTGATCCGGGGGCGGTTGTGCGGCTCGCCGGCGGACCGCTCGTGCTCGTCGATCGCTTGCCAACCGTCGTACTCGACGATCGCGATGCCCTGCGCGCGCAGTTCGGCGATCAAGGCGTCGGGCTCGCGCGCGGGTGTGGGCAGCCTCCCCGCGGCGTGGTCCTCGAGCAGCAGCGACGTCGTCTCCTGGGCGTCCTTCTTGTTGGTGCCGATCACCCCGGAAGGCCCGCGTTTGATCCACCCGGCCGCGTACGCGCCCGGCACCGGCGTCCGGGTCTCCGGGTCGATCACGCGACCGCGCTCGTTGAGGATCGTGCTGCGGCGCTCGTCGAAGGGCACGCCTGGCAGCGGGGAGCCGACATAGCCGATCGAGCGCATCACCAGGCCGGCCTCGATCGTCTCGCGCACCCCGGTCGGCTGCGCGCGCATCGAGCCGTCCGGGCCGGCCACGAGCTCGTTGCGCTCGATCACCACGCCGCGGACGCGATCCGGGCCGAGGATCTCAACCGGGGAGGCGAGGAAGCGCAACACGACGCGCTTCGGCTTGCCGCTCGGCCCCCGCTCGGCGTACTGGCCGAGGATCTCCACGTTGCGCCGCGCCGTGCCGTCAGCGGCATCGCTGTCCAGCCACGCCTGGCTGCCCGGGTCGAGTCTTGCCTCGGACGGGTCGACGATCACGTCGGCGTCACTGAGGTCGGCCAGCTCCCGCAGCTCCGGGTTGGTGAAGGCGGCCTGGGCCGGGCCCCGTCGCCCGAGCACGACGATCTCCTCGACGGAGCTGTCGCGCAGCGCGTCGAGCGCGTGGTCGGCGATGTCGGTCACGGCCAGCTCGCCGTTGCTCAGCGCCAGCATGCGCGCGAGGTCGAGGGCGACGTTGCCATTGCCGACCACCACCGCCCGGGACGCGGACAGGTCGAACTCCTGATCGCAGTAGTCGGGGTGGCCGTTGTACCAGGCCACGAATGCCGTCGCGGCGTGACTTCCGGGCAGGTCCTCGCCGGGGATGCCAAGGCGGCGGTCGCCCGCCGTCCCGATCGCATATAGCACCGCGTGATAGTGCTCGAGCAGCCGCTCATGCGAGACGTCGCGGCCGACCTCGATGTTGCCGAAGAAGCGGAAGCCGGGCTGTGCGGCGGTCTTCTCGTAGATCCGGGTGACCGACTTGATCTTCGGGTGGTCGGGAGCCACGCCGGCGCGGACGAGTCCCCATGGCGTCGCCAGGCGGTCATAGAGATCGACGGCGATCGCGACCTCGCGGTGGACCAAGAGCTGTCCGGCGGCGTAGAAGCCGGCGGGCCCCGATCCCACGATCGCTACTCGCACGGCGCGTTGCTCGGTGCCGGTGCCTGCGTTCACCTCGTTCAATCTAAGGGATCGCCTGCTTCGTCGTCCGCCAGCCTAGTGCAGGATGTTCACGGCACGGGAGACGATCAAGCCGAGCGTCACCAGCGACACCAGCGCCTGGATCCCCATCATCGACTTCGCCCCGGCGGTCAGCGGCATCGTGTCGGTCGGGCTGAACGCGGTGGCGTTGGTCAGCGACACGTAGAGATAGTCGATGAACTGCGGTCGCCACCCCGGCGGCGCGAACCGCTCGGCGGTCATCTGGGGGAACAGCAGGTCGGGCTCACCGTCGTTTCCAGCCGCCCGGCGGCCGGGACCGCCACGATCGACCTCCCAGTACCACAGGCCGAATATCAGCACGTTGGTCAGCCAGATCAGGACCCCCGAGATGATCAGCTCGCGCCCGTTGCTGACGTTGTGGTTGAGCAGGTAGTGGGTCAAGGCCGCGAGCGAGTAGATGTTGGCCGCACTGACGAAGATCGTCATCGCCAGAGCGAGCGCGCGCCTGACCCGGTGCTCGTGCTCGAGCTCGGCCGGGCTGGCGATCACCAGCCCCAGCAACAGCGCCCCCTCGAGCACGGGCAGTAGCCAGCGCGAGGAGCCCAGCGTGAGCCGCGCGGGCAGCGCCACCTGGATCCCGATCGCGGCGAGCACGCAGAGCAATGCCGGCCACAATGCCTCGGCTCTGGGCGGCGGCGGATACCTATCCTCGATGGCGCTGCGGCCTCCGGACTGGGCGAGATCGGTCACGCCGCAAGCGTAGTCCGCGGCGCTCGCGCGGCGCCACCGACGCACCTGGCAAGGCGGGGAGGTTTACGCCCGCCGCCGCTGCGGTCAACATAAGCTCCGTGGATGTGAAAGTCACAGCGAGCGGGCAGTGCCGGGTGCTGCTCGAGGACCCCGAGCTTGCCGCGTGCCTGCCCGTCGCCGTGCGCGGCCGCGCGATCGAAGAGTGCCTCGCCGATGTCGTGCGCCTCAGCCCCGGCCGGTGGGATCCGCCCCGGACCCCGGTGCTGAGCTCGGGGATCGGGCTGCTGGTACTCGACGGCCTGCTGATCCGCCGGGTGGGCGTTGACGGGCGCTTCGGCGCTGAGCTGCTCGGTGACGGCGACCTGCTGCGACCATGGCAGGGTCCAGACAGCTCGCCGCCACTGCCGCGGACAACCGGCTGGCGGTTGCTCGCGCCGACGCGGCTGGCCCTACTGGACGAGCGCGCTGCCGAGAGCCTCGCCCGGTACCCGTCGCTCACCGGCTGCATGGTCGCCAAGGCCGTCGAGCGCGCTCGGAACCTGGCCGTGAACTTGGCGATCGTCCACCAGCCGCGCACCGACGTCAGGCTGCAAATGCTGTTCTGGGATCTCGCCGATAGCTGGGGCCGCGTGCGCGCC
>JAQNCM010000094.1 GCA_029237615.1 Mucilaginibacter sp. | reverse complement strand
TGTTCTATAATATAAGATGGATTATAATACCAACACTTAAACCATGCACCTTCAATATGCGCTTTACTACCCTTGCTGCTAAAGAACCTTCTGAAAGCTGTACGAAACTTGCCTTTAAAAATTAATGCAGTTTCCCATAAGCAAAATTTCGGCAAGATAACAAGGGTGACTGTTCCATTTAATTTTAACAAGTCACTAAAGGACGCCAGTACTTTATCCAGCTCATCCGTGCAGTTTAACCCCGCAAAGTTGGAGAAAATGTGATCAAAGGGCCCTCTATTTTTTATTTGCTGCAGCATGGTGTAAGAACACAATTCATTACTTACCTTTTCTTCCAGTGCGGCAGCGATCACTTTCCTTTTTAGCTCCTGCTGCATTCCGGCAGAGATATCGGTAGCATGTACCCGGTATCCTTGTTGTGCAAAAAATATCGCATCATCGCCGGTACCGCTATTTAATTCCAGTATAAAGTTACCGGGTAGTAAATATTTCAACACGTGGCTCCGTACCCTTTCCCGCTTATACGCTACTATCGTATTATCTGAGTATATTTTATCAAAAATACCTGATTGGCTATTAAATGCCGCTTCGGCCAGTTGTTCATTGTTATTCATAATGCATCCTCCAGCCGGCGCAATTTAAATTGCTCTATAAAAGTTGCAGGTGCGTGGTAAAATACAGACAATGCTTTTCTAAGAGTTCCCCGATTAATTCTTAGCGGGTTATTAAGTAATTTCACCATGCTGTTTTTTGCCAGGTGCTGATGGTAATTTTGGTGAACATAACGATGCAGCTGTTTGTAGTAAGATGGCGGATAGGTATTACAAAACATCAGAGCCATTTCATCAGAGTCGGTCCAGTTTGATTTTTCCCGAAGATCAGCCTTTACCTTTTCATAAAACGAGGTTCCCGGCAATGGGTAGGATACGGAGATCCCTATTTCAAAAGGCAACAACTCATTGATCATATCTATGGTTAACCTTATATCTTTCTTCAATTCGCCCGGATACCCAAATTGTATAAAAAAGGACGGCTTTATTCCAGCCGCCTTCATCAGCATCGTGGATTTACGGATCTGGTCGACAGTAATACCCTTATCCATCGCATCCAGAATTTGCTGCGAACCGCTTTCTGCGCCTATCCATACATTTTCACAACCCGACGCTGCCAATGCATCCACTACGTCCTTATGGACGAGCAAATCCGCCCTTGACTGGATCTTAAATCTTATGCTAATATTTTCCTTTTCCAGAATATGTGCAAACGCTGGTATCCATCCCGGTTTTAAGCCAAAAATATCATCACAAAACCAAATGTGATCCATGTGGTATTGATCTTTCAGTAGTTTAATTTCAGCAACAACATTTTCGGGACTTCGTGAATTATACCTGTTACCGTAAATAGGCTTCGCGCACCAGTTACATTTAAACGGACAACCGCGTGTAGTACTCATATTTAAAGAGAAATATCCGGCATGCTTTATCCATGTTTGGCGGTACAGCTCCATATCAACCAGGTCCCATGCAGGCAATGGCAGGCTATCAAGATCTTTCAACACAGGGCGGCCCGGTGTTTTAAATACTTCATCATCTTTCATATAAGCCAATCCCTGTATCGCAGTGTAATCCTTTTTCTCACTTTTAATATGGTTGAGTAGTTCCTGTAAAGTATGTTCCCCTTCGCCAATTATTACAAAGTCGGCACCTTCGTTCAAGTATTCCTTATGCCTGTCCGTCGAATCTGAGCTTGAAAAAATAACTGTACATCCCATTGCTTTTGCCAGCTTACACATGCTAAAGGCGGCTGCACGCATATTAGTAAGGCACATTTTGGTGAGATAGTTAAAGCCATCATCGTAGATCACAAAAAAATCAGGCTTGTTTTTCAGGATCGCTGACAGAACCTCATCCGGGTCGCTTACAAACATGGTATCGAAAAGAGATACCTTGTAACCATGTTTGCGCATTAGAGCAGCAGCATATAAGGTACCCAACGGCGGATACGGTTGCCCCAACCGCCATTGCTTTGGATCAAAGCGCAAAAAGTAAGAATGTGTAAACAGAATATTATTCATACTTTCTAACTATTTAATTTTGCAAACGGCGACAGGTTTAACGAGCAGACACACTTTACACAGGTAGCATTTGTGTTCATATTCAATGCTCTTCTAAAATTGACGGCTTCAGCACTGTTCAAAATCGAGGCTAATGATGCATCGTGAATATTGCCGATGGACTCATGAAAGAAGCATGGCCGCACATTACCGTCCGCTTCAATTACGGTTGACACCCATGGCGCATTGCATTTTTTAAACGGAAAGGGATTTATTCCGTAAAAAGCGGCATAATATTGATATATCTGTTGGATTTTTTCCGGTGACTCTGCGATAAAGCCCGAAGTAAAATTGGCTTCGTTACTTTTTATCCGGTTGATTACTTCCTGCAATTCGGGCAATTCTTTTTCGCCTATCAATATCTCATGCTGTTTGGGTTCCGCCCAGGCCTGCTGGCGATTAAAAGCATGACTGCTTACATCGGCCGGTAAAAAACTAACCTGGTCAATACCCATCAGTTTAGCCTCTGTTATGATAGCTTCCCAATTTCTAAAATTAAGCCGGTGGATCACTGTGCGGGCAGTTATCCTGTAAGCAGGTTTAATAGCTTTGATAAATTGCACACCCTCGCGTAATTTATCAAAGGCACCAGGCACATTCCTGATCGCATCATGCAGGGGTTCGTCCCCATCTAACGAAACAATAATTTCATCAACCCAAAGCAACAATTGCCTGGCATTTCTTTTTACTGATAGCCCGGTGGTAAGCAGGGTTATTTTAATGTTTTCCTTTTTTAGAATTTCACAAAGCCGGAAAAAGTTGGCATTAAGTAAAGCCTCACCTCCTGACATGGCCACTTGCTGTGTCCCAAACTTTTTTAGAGAAATTAAGAGCCCACTTATATCCTGCTCAGTAAGCTGTTTCAGGTTCTTATTGTCCTTCCATATGTCACACATAACACAACGGCAATTACAGGCGCTATGCGGCATTAAAATAACAACCGGCAAAGCAGTAACTTTATTTGTTTTTAAAGTCCTGTACCTGTTAAA
>JAQNCM010000089.1 GCA_029237615.1 Mucilaginibacter sp. | reverse complement strand
ACGTAACGTTGAAATATTAAAACAAGGCCAGTATTCACCGGTAACAGTTGAAAAACAGGTTGCTATTATTTACCTGGGTACTAAAAACCTGATGCGTAATGTGCCTGTGAACAAGGTAAGGGAATTTGAAAGCGAATATACCAGCCAGCTGGAAGCCCGTCACCCTGAAGTGCTGGCAGCCCTTAAAGCAGGCAAATTTGATGACCAGATAACCGGCGTACTGGAAACAGTTGCCAAGGAAATGACAGGAAAATACTAAATGTGCAGATGTGCTGATGTGCAAATGTGCAGATTGGCAACATCGCTCACTTAGTATCGAATATAGAATTTGATGTGCTATTCATCTGCACATCTGCACATTTAAAATTTGCACATCTAAAGAATGGCTAATTTAAAAGAAGTAAGAAACAGGATAAAATCTGTAAGCTCAACGCAGCAGATCACCAAAGCTATGAAGATGGTTTCGGCGGCTAAGCTGAAAAGGGCTACTAACGCTATCGTACAATTGCGCCCGTATGCCAATAAGCTTAAAGAGTTGCTGGCAAACTTATCGGCAAGTTTGGAAGATGGTTCATCGCCTTTTTTGGAAGAGCGCGAACCAAACCGTGTACTAATAATAGTGGTATCATCAAACCGCGGATTGGCCGGTGCTTTCAATGCAAACGTTATTAAAACCGCCAATAATCTGATTGCTGAAAAATACGGTAACCAATTAAGGGCAGGTAATGTTTCCATCGTTGCAATTGGTAAAAAGAGCCAGGAATATTATCAGCGGCGTAAATACAACGTGATCGGGAACAACAATGATCTGTATCTTAATCTTAATTTTGAGAATACTGCCACTATCACCCAAAGTATTATGGATGGTTTCTTAAAGGGGGAGTATGACCGCGTTGAGTTGGTTTATAACCAGTTTAAAAACGCCGCAATGCAAATATTGGTTGCAGAACAATTGATACCTGTTCCTAAGCCTGAAAAGAAGGCAGAAAACAAAAAGGATACTAAAACTACCCAGATAGATTATATCCTGGAGCCTTCAAAAGAGCAGATCGTAGAGCAGCTGATTCCTAAAAACATTAAAACACAATTATACAAAGCGGTGCTGGATTCAAACGCATCTGAACACGGCGCACGTATGACAGCGATGGATAAAGCAACTGATAATGCGGGTGAATTGTTAAAAGCGCTTAAGCTTTCGTACAACCAGGCGCGCCAGGCAGCTATCACCACCGAACTTACCGAAATTGTGAGCGGTGCAGCAGCGTTATCCGGCGCATAAGGATATTAACTTTTATAAATATTGAAGAGGCTTTCTAATCGGAAGCCTTTTTTTGTTCCGATTGTTATTGCAAGGCACGAAGCAATTTTATGCTGTACAGAGCCGGTTGAATAGTTCGTAGGCGGGGCGTGATTATACGAGAAGTGAGCGCCTCTTCAAACCAATTAAAACATCCTTTGTTATTACCTGTATGACAAAGCCAGCAAACTCAAAAGATAAGCCGTCACCGGCTGATACACCAACTGAAAGGCCAAATGATAAAGGTGGTAAAAGCAAAATAAGGGAAACCGACATGGAGTATAATGCCGATGAACCCCATGGTGGTGAGATAGCCCAAAGACACGAAAAAGAAGAACAACCTGTTGAACCTGTAAAAAATTTACCTGATGCTTAGCAATGTTTTAAATACGGGTAATTTAAAATAATAGTTACATAGCATGTTTGTAATCAGAAAATGAAGCGGTAAAGGTTGTTCCTGAGCCATATTCGCTTTGTACATGTATTTTACCGCCCAGATTTTCCGTTTGCATTTTAACTATAAACAGACCAATTCCTTTGCCCTTTACGCTGGTATCAAATCGTTTGTATAATCCGAATAAGTTTTTGAAATTTTTTTCTTCAATTCCTTTGCCGTTGTCTTTAAATTGAATTTCTAAAGTATTCCCTTTTTTTTTCGACAATATTGAAATAACGGGATCGATATTGGGCCGTTTAAATTTTATACCATTTAATATCAGGTTATAAAATATGCTATACATATAGCTCTTTATAGTTATCACATTGTCAGCAGCGGTAAAATCATAAAGTATAGTAACATTCTCCTTTTGTATTATATTGTTGAGGCTAAGCATTATGTCTTTAACAAGTGAAATAAATGATACTGTTTCGTTCTTTTCGTTTATTTGGGTGCTAACCTGCAAAATGTGGTTCAAATCTATTATGGTTTGATCAAGAATGTGAATGGATGTTGTAAGTGCTGTTTTTATTCCCTGCTCCTCTTCAAAACATCCATCGGAACTATTTAACATGTTTGAGAGCCCGATAATATTCGCTACAGGTGCTCTTAAATTATGCGAAACAATATAAGTAAACTGCTCCAGATCTTTATTTCGTTGAACAAGGTCTGCGGTAATCCTATCCCGCTCCATATCGGCAATTTTCCTTTCGGTAATATCCTTAAACGCCAACATAAAACCAATATTTTCCTCCTTCTCATTTGCAATGCTAACCCATCTTAAATCGTACCATTTAACTGAGCCATCCTTTAAGCTGTAACTGGTTTCATTGCTAATCATTTCATTACTTAATACTTTTTGTATAGCCTGTTTTATATTTGGGATTTTATTTTCAGGAAAATAGCTGAATACATTTCCATCAACTTTTAGTTTTTTACTAAATAGCTCAGAATAAAGTTCGTTTGCTCTGGCATTGAATGACATAATCTTATACTCAGTGTTACACAAAACATAAGCTATCTCGGTATTTTCGAAGATAGATTTTAGATTCGCCTCTGATTGAGACATTGATTCCTCTGCAAGCTTTCGGCTGGTAATATCGATATGCAGCACTACGGCGCCTTTTTTTGTTTTATCTGTTAATGGGGCAACAATTATTTGGAACCATGTTTTCTTACGCTGGGAAAAACACGAATATTCCATTGAAAATATTTCTCGTGTTCCGGCAATT
>JAQNCM010000078.1 GCA_029237615.1 Mucilaginibacter sp. | reverse complement strand
GACGGGATTCGAACCCGCGACCCCATGCGTGACAGGCATGTATTCTAACCAGCTGAACTACCACTCCGTTTGGGACTGCAAATATACGCACCTATTTCTATTACACAAGGTGTTTTTTAAAAAACTTGGGCGCTGCGTTAATTACCAAAAAAACGCACTAAAATGTCACTTTAGTTTAAAAAGACATTATTTGCCTTTGGACAGAAAAAATGTCGTTTTTTCCTTAAAATTAAATTTTCATTTATTCTTCATAAATAGCATTCTGAAACAATTTTTATTTGGTTTTTTTTCCTGAAAAATTGTAGATTTATAGCGATAATAATAACCCCGGTTTCATTTTACATTTGTAGTTCGATGTAAAACAAACCGGGTGCTGACAAAGTTTAATTGTAAGATTTTTTTTGGGGAGAGCCGTTCCATTTATATGGAACGGCTTTTCGCATTAGTGCGCATCCACCGGCATTTTAACTGCTTTTTTAAACGGCTGTAAATAAAGTAACGGAATGGAAAATAACATCACAAGCCCAGATATCCAATAAGCATCATCATAAGTTAACAATAACGCTTGTCTTGATACCGCACCTTCAATTGCTGAGTATGCCATATGCAATGCATCAATTGCCGACTTCCCTTTTGCCATAAAGCCTTGCTGCAGCATATGAAGCCTTTCGTTAAACGCATTGTTATAAGGATTAATGTTAGTTAACAGGTTACTGCGGTGTACTGAAGTTCTGATGTGGATAATGGTAGTAAGTACTGCTATACCAAATGAACCGCCTAATTGACGCATCATATTGTTTAAGCCTGTACCTTGTCCAAGTTCGGGGCCTTTCAAATCAGCTATCGCAAGCGTTGTAAGTGGAACGAATAACAAGGCCATGCCGATACCTCTTATTAAAAGGGGAATTAATACATCGGCTTGCCCGGTAGCCAATGTTGAGTGACTAAGCATGCTGGTGAAAACAAAGAACAAAAACATCCCTATTGTAGCCATAAACTGTGCAGGTATCCCGGCATTAAGCATTTTTCCAATAAATGGCATCATAACAATTGTACATATTCCTCCGGGAAATAGTAGTTCGCCTGTTTGTTGTGCCGAAAAGCCCAGTAAATTCTGACAAAATACCGGGAAGACGAACACTGATCCATATAAGCCAAACCCAAGTACAAATGAGGTAAACATCCCTACAGCAAAGCTCCGGTGCCGCATAATACCGAAGTTTACTATCGGATAATCGATACTCATTTCGCGCCATATAAAACCTATTGTTCCAAGTATGGCGGTAATTGTAAGTACTAAAATATATGTTTTTGAAAACCAGTCTTCAGATTCACCTTTTTCCAGAATGGTTTGCAAGCTGCCCACTGCAACGGCAAGCAATGCAATACCCCACCAATCAATGGGTTTTCCCTTTTCCTCCTTCGGTGTTTCCCTTATAAACGTATACGCGCAGAAAGCAGCAAGTGCACCAACCGGAATATTCACATAAAATATCCACCTCCACGAAAAGTGGTCAGTTATAAAGCCGCCTATTGTTGGCCCTACAGTTGGCCCTACTACAGCTCCCAATCCGAATAAAGCTGTTGCCGTTCCAATTTGCTCACGTGGCCAGGTTTCAATCAAAATTGCCTGGGATGTCGAAATTAATCCACCGCCTGCTACACCCTGCAGTATCCTGAATAGTACCAGTTCATTTAAGCCGGTAGCATTACCGCATAAAAAAGATGCGATGGTAAATACAATTATGGAAGTAATAAAGTATTGTTTGCGCCCAAAACGGCTTCCAAGCCAGCCCGACATCGGTAATATAATTACGTTTGCCACCGCATACCCGGTAACAACCCAGGCTACGTCTTCCAGCGTTGCACCCAGGTTACCCTGTATTTGGGGGAGCGAAACATTTACAATCGTGGTATCAATCAGCTCCAGCAAAGAAGCAATGATAACCGTGATGGTAATGATCCATTTTTTAAAGCCAGTTTCAGCCATTATTTTTAGTCTTTTATGATCACAGAAACACTCACACTCATACCCGGACGCAGTTTAGCCATGTCCTCTTTTGAACCGCTGATTTTTATCTTAACCGGAACACGCTGTACAACTTTAACATAATTACCGGTAGCGTTATCAGGCGGCAGCAAAGAAAACTTGGCGCCCGTAGCCGGTGCAAAATTGTATACACTTCCGGTTAGTTTTAATTCAGGGTACGCATCAACATCAACGTTTACTTTTTGCCCGTTATGTATTTGATCTAACTGGGTTTCTTTAAAGTTTGCGGTGATGTAAATACTGCTGTCATTAACTATTGAAAACAGGGTTTGTCCGGCCTGTACCAGCTGGCCAACCTGTACATTCTTTTTTGAGGTTATGCCGCTTGCCGGTGCTTTAATAATGGTATATGATAATTGCAGTTTTGCATAATCAACATCCACCTGTTTTTGGGATACACCTGTATGCGTAACATTCAGCTGGCTTTTAACTGCACCAACCTGTTCCTGTGCGGCTTTATATTGGTCTTGCGAGGCCCTGTAAGTAGCTTGTGCAACTTCAAGATCAGCCTTGGCCTGGTCAAACTGCTGCTGGGTAATTGATCCGTCTTTTATGAGGTTTGCATAGCGCTGATAATCCTTGGTAGTTTTATCCAAACGCGCCGCAGCTGATTCCATTTGTGCTTTAGCACTTGATGAGTTTGCCGTGTTTTCATAGATCTGCGATTGCCCAACATTGATGTTAGCACTTGCCCCGGTTTCGGCCGCCCGGGCCTGTTCAAGTCTCACTTTATAGTCACGGTCGTCTATTTTTACCAGCACCTGTCCTTTAGTTACATGGGTATTTTCCTGGAAATAGATACTGTCAACATAACCGCCAACACGCGCAACTACCGGGCTTATATCGCCGTCTATCTGTGCATCATCGGTATCTACGTGTTTGCCGAAATATATATATTCCTTAACTCCGAAAATAATACCGACAATAAGTATAATTCCCAGTATAATGGGCAGTACCCTATTAGGTTTCTTTTTGGTTTCGTTTTCCGTTGTTTCGTGTGCCTTTGCCATTGTATGTATTGTTAGGGTTTTTGTATTATTTGTTAAGTTTTCCGGTTGATTTTAATAAAGTATAATAAGCAAGTCCTGCATCGGCTTTTGCTAATTCCAGGTTGATCTGTGCCTGGTAAAGTAATGTTTGTGCATCTGCCCGGTCTGTAGCAGAAGCGATATTGCTTCTGTATTTTGATTCCAGTATGTTGTTATTTTCACCGGCTTGTGTTATTGACGTTTGTAAAAGGGTTATTTTATCCACCGCCATTAAATAATTCTGATAATCCTGGTTTACTTCCTTTTTAACATTATCAATTGTTATAGTTTTATTGACCTCCGTCTGCGTGCGCTGAATTTTTGCTTCTGAAACTTTATTTTTATTGTTCCATAAGGTTGAAAAATTCCACGAAACATTTAGCCCTGCTGTAATTGGCGTAATATAGGTGCCGTTGTTTGGTAACGGATTTGCTGATATACCAACATAATATGCACTTGCCGATGCTACAAGTGACGGTAAAGTATTAGCTCGTATACTTTTAATGTTATTATCAGCCACTTGTGTTCTTAAATCCAGCTGTTTTACTTCTACCCGGTTTGCCATGGCAGTATCAATATAGTTTGCAAGTGGTGCAAGCTGTTTTTGATTATCGCTGGCCTCTGCAATTGTTAACTGCGTGCTTTCAGGCAACCCTAATAAAATGTCGAGGTTATAATTAATTATTTTACGGTTGGTTTCCAGATCGATACCATTCAATTCAACATTTGCCCTTTGCAGCTGAAAGCGTAACACATCATTCTTGGTAACAAGCCCCTGTTCAAAAAAACGCTGCGATTGTTTTATCTGCTGGTCAATTGTTGAAAGGTTTTGCACGACTACCTTTTTGCTTTGTAATACCTTGTATAAATTATAGTAAGAATTAATTATATCATAGGTTATCTGATCCTTATCATTTTTAGCATCCAAACGGGAAACCTGGGTTAAAAGCTCGGTTGATTGCCGGGCGTATTTTAATTTATTACCTCCAAAAATAACCTCATTGGCCGATAGGATACCAAGGTAAGCATTATCGTTTTTTGGCAGCGCAAATGTTGTTGGCCCCAAATTCAGTTTATTTGCAGGTATCTCTGCGCGGTCGTATCCAAAGCTTACCTTGCCGCTTGGCAATGCATTGTCTTTGGCCTGGTTGTATTGCGAAATCGCCTGATCAATTCTTGTCTGAGAAAGCTTTAAAACCTTGCTGTTTTGAATGCCGAGCTTTATAGCCTCATTTAGGGTAATTGTCCGGTCCTGGGCCATCGCTGTTTTTCCAAACAGCAGTGTTAAAATTGCTACCGGGATTATAAAACGCTTAGCGGTTTTTATAATACTTTTGAAAAGATAAAGGTTGGTGTTTTTATTTTTTGTTGTCATTGTCGTTCATTAAGTAAGCTTTTAAAAGTCTTTTCATGTATGTTTTTATCCGGGGTTTGAGCTTCTCCTCCAGGAATTTTTCATTACGAACATCGTGCCCTAACATCAGTGAAGATATATTCGGTGTGTTAATTACATAATTTTTTGTCCCGAAAATGGTGGCAATAACCATTTGTACATCTATATCCTTAAAAAAGCTGCCATTTTTTATACCCTCGTCCAGTATCTTTTTAATCTCCAATACATTTACCATCAAAATATTGGTGATCTTATCCGACAGCTCCGTGCGTTTAGTCATGGATACTTCCCGGTTAATTAATTTTTGGAAGCAATTATTAACAATTATCCTCTCAACATATTTATCTATACATAAGGCCAGCTTGTCCCACGAGGTCATACTTTCATCGTTGCCGATGTTTTGAAGCAATGTTTGAAAAGATGCTATCTTTCTTTCAAAAATTGCCAGGAACAATCCCTCTTTCGACCCGAAATAATAATTAAGCATTGCCATGTTCACTCCTGCTTCGCCCGATATCAACCGGGTGGAAGCGCCGTCAAATCCATTATCCGAAAAAACCCTTTCGGCAACATCAAGGATGTGGTCTTTCTTATCTATTTTCTCTTTATCCATTTCTTTTCGTGCACAAAATTAATCAAACGATTGATTGATGTGAAATATATTTTAACCAATTCCTTTAATTGTTTGATTATCAAACAGAAAAAATTAATCGATCGATTAAATAAACAATTAATGCACATCGATAGTTTTTAATTTGTTAAATTTTTGATACACTTAAATATGCCATCTATCTTTCAATATATTTGTTTTTATGAACCGCATTAAACTTACTACTCTCTTTCTATCCGTCGTATCTTTTGCCATCGCACAAACAGCCCCTCCGTCAGACATGGCTACTATCGGGCAAAATTTTAAAAAGCTGGATGTTTTGGGGAGCGTACTTTATGTAGCCGCACATCCTGATGACGAAAACACCCGCCTGTTAGCCTACCTGGCACAGGAAAAACACTATAGAACGGGATATTTATCCTTAACCCGCGGAGATGGGGGACAGAATTTATTGGGAAATGAGCAAGGCGAACTGCTGGGACTGATACGTACACAGGAACTGTTAGCGGCACGCCGGGTAGATGGAGCAGAACAGTTTTTTACCCGTGCCAATGACTTTGGTTTTTCAAAGGGGCCGGGCGAAACGTTAAAAATATGGGATAGGGAAAAAGTTTTGGGTGATGTTGTTTGGGTGATCCGTAAATTTAGGCCGGATGTAATTATATGCCGTTTTCCTACCACAGGTGAGGGCGGACATGGACACCATACTTCGTCGGCCATACTGGCGCAGGAGGCTTTTACCGCCGCCGCCGATCCATCCCGGTTCCCCGAACAATTGAAATATGTACAAACCTGGCAGGCAAAGCGCCTGCTTTGGAACACCTTTAATTTTGGCAGTACAAATACCACAAGCCCCGATCAATTTAAAATTAATGTGGGCGTATACAACCCGTTGCTGGGCAAAGGCTATGGTGAGCTGGCGGCCGAAAGCCGCTCCAATCATAAAACCCAGGGATTTGGTTCGGCAAGGCAACGCGGAGAATCGTATGAATACTTTAAGACTATTTTGGGCGATGCTCCTAAAACTGATTTAATGGATGGCGTAAATACGTCATGGTCGAGGGTTAAAGGAGGCGGGCCAATTGGTGTTGATATAACTACCATCCGTAAAAATTTTGATATGGATCATCCGGACAAATCAGTGGCTGCGCTGGTAAAATTAATGGATAAAACAGAAAAGTTACCTGACGAATATTGGCGGAAACAAAAGATAAAAGAACTGAATAACCTGGTTACTGCCTGTGGGGGCTTGTGGTTTGAGGCTTATACAACCGAGCCCACATACGCACTGGACGATCAGATGAATATACGCTCACAGGTAGTAAGCCGTTATGGTTTGAACATCTCCCTAAATGGAATGACTGTAATACAACATCGTGATAACACAGGCTACACTTCCGACTTCCTGGAGCCAACAGCGCTTTACAAATTACCGGTTACGGATAAAGATAAAACTCTCCCTGCAAATCAACTGCAAACGTTTAACACTGAATGTGTGGCCGGCGGCATATCACAGCCTTATTGGTTAGAATCGCCACATTCTGTTGGTACTTATACTATTAACAATGAAGGCAACGCTGGCAACCCTGAAAACCCCGGCGCACCAACTGTAGAATTTGAGTTTCTGATTGAAGGGCATCTTGTCACTATTGACAGGAAGCTGATGTATAAATACGTAGATCCGGCCAAAGGTGAGATTTACCAGCCGGTGGAAATTACACCGCCTGTTACCACTAATATTGTTGATAAGGATTATCTTTTCAATTCGCAGCAACCACAAAGCATTGAAATCAAGCTAAAAAGCTTCACCAAAGCCAGTGGCAGTATCAGCGTTCAACCAATGCCCGGCTGGAAAATTACACCAGAGAAAGTTGCCTTTACGGATAAAAATAAAGGCGATGAATGGACTTCAGCGTTTACCGTGCACCCTACGGACAATGAACCCAAAACAGCTACCATGAAAGTTGTTATTACGGTGAATGGAAAAGATTACCCAATGGGTATACAGCGCATAAAATATGATCACATTCCAAACATTACCTTATTTCCGCCTGCCGAAACGAAGCTTATCGACCTTAATTTAAGAATAGCCGGTAAAAAGATCGGCTACATTCCCGGTGCAGGTGATTTGGTTCCTGATGCGCTGAAACAGGTGGGTTACGATGTGCATCCGCTTACCGAAAATGAGATACAGAACGGCGATCTTTCAAACTATGATGCAATTATAACAGGCGTACGCGCTTGGAACATAAACGAGCGGTTGGCTGTTGAGCAACCTAAGTTGCTGGAATATGTTAAACACGGTGGAAATTTGTTATTGCAATACAATAATAACAACGGGCTGGTTGCCAAACAGTTGGGACCCTATCCGTTCCGCGTAGTAAACCAAAGGGTTACAGACGAAGATGCAAAGATCACAATCCTCGACAAACAAAATCCGGTGCTTAATTATCCAAATAAAATAACAGAGGATGATTTTAACGGCTGGATACAGGAGCGGGGCCTTTATTTTGTAAATGATATCGCCCCTGAATATAAAGCCGTGCTGCAAATGAATGATCCGGGTGAAGCGCCCAATAACGGTGCATTGATTGTTGGAAATTATGGAGAAGGCAGGTTTATTTATACATCGCTGGCATTTTTCAGGCAATTGCCTGCGGGGGTACCGGGGGCCTATCGCTTATTTATAAATTTGTTGAGCAAGCCTAAAAATCCGCTATTGAATTAGGCATCAAATACATTAATAATTTTAACTTTGCGCCATTATTTTATAAAATTATGAAACACCATCACGAAGAAGAACAAAAAAGCTACGATTTTATATACTACCTTGTTGGCTTATTGGCCGGCCTTTTTGTAGGGGTAGTTATCGATCACGGATTTATCTGGATCCCAATCTTAGGCCTTTTTGGTTTAATGTTCGCAGGCTTTTTTGTGACCATACTGGTTAAAGGCCGTGGAGAGGCCTGATCCTGATCTGCCATCATTTATACGCAGCTGGAACCAGTTTTACGGTATTGTTATCGGCTGGTTGTTTTTTTTAATCTTTATTTTCTGGCTCATTACCATAAATTTTGAATGAGCTTAACCGACTGGATCGTTCTTGGCGTTACGCTGTTTACCATCATAATATATGGTGTATGGAAAAGCGGCAGTAATAAAAATATCGACCAGTTTTTAATGGGTGGCCGCTCCTTACGCTGGTACCATGTGGGCCTTTCTGTAATGGCCACCCAGGCCAGTGCCATCACTTTCTTATCGGCGCCCGGGCAGGCCTATTCAGACGGGATGCGCTTTGTACAGTTTTATCTCGGCCTTCCGCTGGCCATGATTGTGCTTTGTGTAACCTTTGTTCCCATATTCCATCGCCTTAAAGTTTATACTGCCTATGAATTTTTGGAGCAGCGTTTTGACCTCAAAACAAGAGCGCTTACTTCCTTTTTATTCCTGCTGCAGCGGGGCTTGTCAACAGGGATAACCATCTATGCACCCGCTATTATTTTATCCACCATATTGGATATCAACACCGTTTATACCACGCTTTTTATTGGAGGCCTGGTTATATTTTATACCGTGTACGGCGGCACAAAGGCGGTTTCCTATACACAGCTGCTGCAAATGAGCATTATTTTTTTGGGGATGTTTTTTGCCGGCGTAATGGTGGTGAGCCTACTTCCGCATGGCGTAGGCTTTACCCATGCTATAAAGCTGGCGGGCAAATTAGGAAAGATGAATGTTATCGACTGGAAGTTTGACCCAAAAAACCAGTACAACATTTGGAGCGGCGTTATCGGTGGCTTCTTTTTACAGTTATCTTATTTCGGGACCGACCAAAGCCAGGTAGGGAGGTATCTAACCGGAAGCTCCATAGGACAAAGCCGGATGGGATTGATCATGAACGGTTTACTTAAAGTGCCAATGCAATTTCTGATACTGTTGATCGGGATATTGGTTTTTGCCTTTTACCAGTTTAACAGGCCGCCGATGTTTTTTAATCAGTACGAAGTAAAGCAAGTTAAACAAAGTAACTATGCGGTTCAGTATAATAAGCTCGAACATCAGTACACTGCTGTATTTGAGCAGCGGAAAAATAAAGCAAATGACTTGATCAAAGCCTTTGACAGCAAGGATGAAGCGCAGATCAGCAGTGCACAAACCGCTTTAAAAATTGCCGATAAGCAGTCCGCAGCTATCCGGCAGGAAGCTATCGGCATCATGAAAAAAAACAATAGCAAGGCAAATGGGGATGATACCAATTATGTGTTCCTGAATTTTGTTACCCATTATTTACCGCGGGGATTGATCGGTTTATTGGTAGCTATTATCTTTCTCGCTTCCATGGGGTCCACAGCAAGCGCCTTAAACTCATTGGCATCCACCAGTGTGGTGGATATTTACAAACGCATCATTAACCCGGGAGCTACTCCGAACAACTACCTGGTTGCTTCCCGGCTGGCTACTGTTTTTTGGGGGCTGGTATGTGTTTTAATGGCTTTGTATGCAAGCAAGGTCGGCAATTTACTGGAGTATGTAAATAAGCTGGGCTCTTATATTTATGGAACTATATTAGGAGTATTTGTGGTGGCCTTTTACCTGAAAAAAATAAATGGAAACGCAGTTTTTATAGCCGCGATTGTGACCGAGCTATTAATATGTATTTTGGGTTATTTTGATGTGGTTGCTTACCTGTGGCTTAACGCGATAGGCTGTATTTTGGTTATCATAATAGCATTAATAGTTAATATCTATTCATCGCCATCTAAATCTCCTCCTGTAAGGAAAACCCTTTGATCTGATAAATAGTCATGTCGTTTAATACCTTATAGTTCCGGTTGAAATAAATAGTAATACTATTTATTAATCAGCTTCTTCGTGACGCTTCCACATGCAATAACAAAAGCAATACCACTAAAGGCAAGCGCTGAAAACGCGCTTATTATTTCGTTTCCATTATTTCCCCTGGGATCTGCTATCGCATGCGGAAGGTGTATTAGAATAAGCCAAAGAAATATCATCGTACCCAGCAGCATGGCAGTTATATTTAGTTTGATTCTAAAAACAATAGCAATACCTGAACACATAAGCGCAGCGCCGGCAAAATAGGTCCAGAAGACATGACCGGAAATCCAGTTGGGTACCAGGGTAGATATAGGCTGTGTGTATAAAAAATGCGCGTAACCATACAAGATCATAGTAATGGAAAAGAAGATACCACCGAAAGGGATTAATTTTTCCAGCAATTTTATCAGGAATGATTTTTTAACATTCACTTTGTCAGGAAAAGAACCGGCTACAACGAAGGCCCCCCCGGCTAACGCCAGTTCTTTTAATCCATTTGCCCACGAACCAAGGTGATTGTTGTATGGATCTATGATTAATTCATAGGGAATATCACCTAAACAATACATCGCCAATAGCAAACCACCTAAAATAAGCGATACCGTTCTGCCCCTTTTTTCTAAAACGATAGCAATGCAGGCCGTTATTGTAACGGCAGTAAAAAGATAAACCCAAAATGCAACCCAGGGAAGGCCCGGCCAGGCAGGGAAAAAGTTATTGCCAAATTCTTTATAAAAAAATTGCGGAAACACCATTCCCGCCAATCCTATACAATAAGCTGTGCGTGCTGCTTTTTTTAGATTTTCCATTGATTGGTTTTGGTTGACAAGAATCAAATTTAAAAAAATTAGAATGCAAACGATATAAATGTTTCAGCTACAAGCACTTTGATCCCGTTTGGCTGCGTCATTTCCGGAAATAAAAGCTGCTGCCAGGATTTTTATGGATGATATAATCATCAGCAGTAATCCAAACAATGCAGGAAAGGAGGAAATAGCTTATGCAGATGCCTCCGTATTTACAGTTTTTTCATGCCGTTATTGCGCGGCGATGCCAGACTGTATTTGAGGCTCTGTATAATGTGGTGCTATCAGCAAGCGTCGCAAAAAAACACTTTGGCAGCACGGATCATCGGCCAAAAGCGATTTTGAGTGTGATAAAAAATAGCATTTCGCAGGCAAAACGGCGTTTAGGGTGTGATAAAAAAATCCATTTTTGAGGCTAAACCTGGTTTAGGGCGTAATAAAAACTACCATTATAACGGCTAAAAGCATTTAGGGCGTGATTAAAATTGGTGGTATTTTTATTTAATATATTGATTATCAATAAAATACATAAAAAACATTAGTTTGGAGCGATTTTTAAGGTTCAGGATATATAAAGTTTAAAATTTTTATAAATTTTTTAAACCTCATAAATATACCAAATTAAAGCGCCGCCGGGTGCATTCCAGATGCCGGCTTCATCCTGTTCCATAAAGTCATATTTTTCGCATTTTATGCCTTTGTCGTTCAGTAATTTTATGGTTGTTTTAATATCGTCAACATCCCACCCCAAAGCTGTGAAAGGATGAGGGACAAACTCCTGCACTGTTATTACTCTGAGTAATTTTCCGTTTGCATCAAATTCCAAAGCATAATTATCTTCTGATAATAATTTCAAACCTAAAATGTCCCGGTAAAAAAATTTTGCCTCCAAAGGTTTTATCGTTGGCACAAATGCTTTTAATTGCTGGCTTCCAAGAATGCTCATAAATTAATATTTAAAGGTGTTTAGTAATTAACACATTTTCTAAAAACGAGATCTAATCATCCACATCATTACGGTAGGAATCAATCGAATGCCAAAAGAACTGCCTGCCACTTTTACCTCGTCAATTCGGTCTGTACCCTCGCGAAGGGGATTTATCAAACCTACCTTAACACTAAATCGCTCCTCACCGGGTAATGGTCAGATAGCTTTTTGGGGATAATATTATAATCGGCTACATCAAATTGGGGGCTGGTCATTATATAATCAATCTGATAATTGGGAAAATTCCCGTTGTAGGTACGGCCAAAACCTGAACCCTTTTCGCGGAAAGCATTTTTTAACCCTTTATTCATCTGGTTAACCGCATAAGAGGATGGCGTATCATTGAAATCCCCCGAAATAATAAAAGGGTAAGGGCATTGTGCTGCATGTTCCTTTATTTTATCAACCTGGGCGCTTCTTCTTATGAAGGCGTTTTTTAACTTACTACCTATCCGCCTGGTTGACAACATATCCGGTTTGCCTTGCTCGGATACCATATTAAGGTATTTATAATCTTCAGGATCGAAACGAATGGATTGTAAATGTATACTATACACACGGAATATTTTATCGCCTTTTTTTACATCAATATACAGGCATTGGTTTCCACTCCCCTTTGCATCAGAAAGATGGATAAGGCCCTTTGCTACGATCTCAAACTTGGAAAAAACAGCCATGCCTATCGCCTCCGAGCTGTTGAAAGTGAACGGTTCAAAATAGTAATAGTCCGTCTTTAATATTTTCTTTAAAGAGTCGCACATATCATACTGACCTTGTTTACGCGTATAAAACTCCTGGAAACCTATTATGTCAGGCTGCTGCCCGCTGATAAGCTGCAATATTTCGTGTTTGGTCGAATTATCGTTAACGGCGCCGTAACGCTTAAAATTATGTACATTATAGGTGATCAACCTAATCACCTGCTGTTCCTTCGGTTTGGATAAATCGTTCCCGGCGGCACGAAATCCAATGCTGCCGCTCAACACATGCCATCCGCAGGCCATTACAATTATTGATATAAGCGCAAATACGGGCTTTCTCAGTAACCAGTACACTAATAAAATCAAATTTGCCGTTATTAGGAGCGGAAAGGCAAGCCCAAAAAATGCGATAACCCAGGCTTTTCGCGGATCAATATAAGGAGCAAGGTAACTGATTAAAAGAGCTATCCATAAAAGGCCGTTTACGCATAATACTATTCTGTCAATAAAAGAGAATTTGCTTTTAGCCTTCATTATTGCTGGCGCGAAATAATATTTCCTTTTCCTGCCTGGTAAGGCTATCATAGCCTGATCTTGAAATTTTATCTAAGATAAGGTCTATTTCTTCTTGCCGGGGTCTGCCAGGTGAATTTCTTGATGTGTTTTTTGAGGCTACTTTTAATTTGGATTTAGATTTAAATAAATTAGTTGTCGCAGTTATCCAGTCATGTCCGTTTTGCAGTTGTTTAATATAAATAAAACCGATCAGTGCGCCACCCAAATGGGCTATCTCGCCTCCTGCATTTGGCCCTACTATTCCTAAAAAATCGATGACAATAAAAAACAAAACAAGCCATTTTAATTTAACAGGCCCTATTAAGATCAATGGTAGGGTATAATTAGGAAGCAACGTAGCTGTTGCAACCATTATGGCCATTACACTTGCCGATGCGCCTACCAACGGAGCGTTAAGCGCCCCCGGTGAGCTTGTAAAAAAAGGCAGGGTGTTATAACATAAAACAAACAGGCAGGCACCTGCTAAACCTCCCATTAAATAAAGGCCTAATGTTCGCTTATTACCTAAATACTCTTCAAATATTTGCCCGAACCAGTAAAGCCATAACATGTTAAACAGAATATGAAAAATACCGGCATGCATAAACATGTAGGTGACCGGTGTCCAGAAATGCGTTAATAATTTGGGCAGATAAGGTGGCAAAAGGAGATATTCGTCACTATAAAGGCCTATTATACCTGTGTTAAAAAGAAATTTACCCAGTGTATTACTAACATTAACAAGCAAAAACACGATAATATTTATACCGATCAGCAGATTTAATTTACTGCCAGAACGCAGCATTTTGTATTGTATATTTTGCCAGAGAGTGCTCATAATTTATATACCTATAATGCTGATAACTAATTTTAATGAAAAAAGTTGTTATCCTTTTTTTCATTTTACAATTTACAAACAGTACGGCAAAAATTCACTTAATTAATTAATAAAAGTTAACGTTTACCTATATCGCCAAATCTTTATCAGTATAAAGCCGATCAGCGCTCCTCCTAAATGTGCAAAATGGGCCACATTATCGCCCGCGATGGGGCTAAGGCCAGACCAAACTTCGATTAAAATATAAAATGGTATAATATACTTCGCCTTAACTGGTACCGGAATAAATATCATCATCAATTCCATATCGGGATATAGCATAACAAAGGCAACTAATAAACCGAATATTGCACCCGACGCCCCAACTATAGGACCATAATAAATAGCCTTCAGCTGATCTGGCACTGAAGGGTCATCTAATCCAAAATGAGGGACTGTAAAACCGCCGGTTATTGCATGTACCTCATACGCCTGCACCAGCATTTGAAATAAGGCTGCGCCTATACCGCAAATCATATAAAAGTTAAAAAAGCGCTTAGGCCCGATAGAATATTCCAATATAGGGCCAAATGAAAATAAGGCAAACATATTGAACAGAATATGTGTCCAGCCACCATGTATAAACATGTAGGTAATGAGCTGCCAAACCCTGAAATTAGGTGAATTAAAATAAAACGCGCCCAAATTGCTTACAATCAGGTGATCATAACTTCCGTTACTTAATAAGACGTAGGGAATAAAACATATCAGGTTAATAATAAGAAGGTTTTTCACAACCGGTGTAAGATTCGAAAAAGGGGATTGGCGATATGCGCTCATAATTAAGTATTAAACCAGGGTGTTATTTGTCAAATCGTTCTAAAAGTTCATTCAGGGTAAAGGTAGTAATTACCAGTTTACCATTTAAGGCAACATTTGGCATCTGGCAGGCAAAAAGCTGATCTATTAAAAGATTCATTTCTTCTAATGACATCCTGGTACCCGCTTTAATTGCGCCGTTCCGCGCCAGCGACCTTGCAAGGCTGTCGCGCTTATCTAACCTTAAAATTGCCTGGTTATTTTTAAACCCTTCCAGCAATTGCTCCAGTATTTCATTTTCAGATGCATTATTCAAATCAGCAGGAATTCCTTCCACCACTACGGTGTTTTTGCCAAATTCCCGGATGTCAAAACCCAGTGCCTTAATATCGGGCAAAAGCTCTTTTAACAGCTCAAAATCACTGCTGTTTAATGTTACCGATTGCGGGAAAAGACTTTGCTGGCTCACGCCAGAGTGATTTTGTAATTGCTGCAAAAAACGCTCGTACAAGATCCGCTCATGCGCGGCCTGCTGGCCGATCAGCATAAAGCCGGATTTTATCTGCGAAAGAATAAACCTGTTTTGGATCTGGAAAAGCTGCCGCTCGCTGGGCTTATTAATTTCCTGCTCGTCAACTTCTATGCTTTTTTCACTATGCATTTGTTGCTGTATGGTGACCTCTTTTCTGCTGATCTCATACAAAGTATCCCAGTTTTGCGGAATAGGAGAGCTGCGGTAATCTCCGTTGCTGCGTAACACAGGCGTATCGCGCGTTATCGCTTTATCACTGTCAAAAGGATTAAAATCAGGATTAAACGTTATGGTAGGCGCCACTATTTCTTCAAAAGGCTTTGGCGTAACCAAATGTTCAATACTGTTTTCCTGGTCGAAATCAAGGCTGGGGGTAATGTTATACCTGCCTAATGATCGTTTCACCGCCGACCGGATAATGGCATAAATAGTTTGTTCGTCCTGATATTTTATCTCTGTTTTGGTTGGATGAACGTTGATATCAATCTTTGCCGGATCAATCTCAATAAACAAAACATATAACGGATAAGTGTCTTCGGGCAATAGCTCCTTAAAAGCCATCAGTACTGCATGGTTTAAATAAGCATCGCGGATAAAGCGGTTATTCACAAAAAAGAACTGCTCACCGCGGGTTTTTCGCGCATATTCCGGCTTGCCAACAAATCCGCGCAGCTTAATCACGCTGGTGTCTTCCTCTACCGGCACCAGCCGCTCATTATAGTTATTGCCAAATAAATGAATAATGCGTTGCTTAAGCGTTGAAGCCGGCAAATGATAAACTTCCTGCCCGTCGTGATGCATGGAAAAAAACACCTGGGGGTTAGCCAGTGCCACACGCTGAAATTCATCAATAATATGCCGCATCTCCACCGGATTGCTCTTTAAAAAGTTGCGGCGGGCGGGCGTATTGTAAAACAGGTTTTTTACCGATATAGAGGTCCCCGTATTGGATGAGCAGGCCTCCTGACTCAAAACCTCCGATCCTTCGATAATTATACAGGTGCCCAGTTCATCCTCATGCCGGCGGGTTTTAAGCTCTACCTGCGCAATTGCGGCAATAGATGCCATAGCCTCACCCCTGAAGCCCATGGTACGGATGGCAAACAGATCTTCTGCCTTCCGTATTTTTGACGTGGCATGCCGCTCAAAGCTCATGCGTGCATCGGTGAGGCTCATGCCACAACCATTGTCAATAACTTGTATCAGCGATTTGCCGGCATCTTTAAATATCAGCTGTATTTTATCTGCCCCTGCATCAATCGCGTTCTCTATTAATTCTTTTACCGCAGATGCCGGCCGCTGCACTACTTCGCCTGCGGCAATCTGGTTGGCAACGGCATCCGGTAAAAGCTGTATGATGTCTGACATTGTGTAAAAATCCCCTTGTATTTCGTTTCCCGGTGCTAAATTAATTAATTGATGGCATAACTTTATGCATTTGATTTTGTATATAGTTTTGTAGTTTACAACTTTTAAAGAAACTTGTCCTGATGAAACAATTATGGCCCCTGCTGCTACTACTTGCACTCTCCTGTAAAAAGAAAGATTATAATGCCGATCTGCTTGTTAAAAATGCATTAATATATACTGTTGATAACAATTTTACAACAGCAGATGCCTTTGTAGTAAATGCCGGAAAAATAGTAGCTGTTGGCAAAGCTGATATGCTGGAGCAAAAATATAATGCCCATGAAGTTATTGATGCAATGGGCAAACCGGTATACCCGGGCTTTATTGATGCCCACACTCATTTTTATAACTATGGCCTTTCTTTACAGGAGGTGAGGCTTGAAGATACCAAAAGCTGGCAGGAAGTAGTGGACTCGGTAAACAGCTATGCCCGCAAAAACCCTGAAGGATGGGTTATAGGCCGTGGGTGGGACCAAAATAAATGGAATGTAAAGCAATTCCCCAATAAGGCTAAGTTAGATTCGATGTTTCCGGTAAGGCCCGTAATATTGGGCCGTATTGATGGCCATGCAATTATTGTTAACCAGGCTGCCCTGAATATAGCCGGAATAAAGCCGGGGCAAACTATTGACGGTGGCAAAATTGAAACCATCAACGGCAAACTTACCGGCATACTAATTGATAACGCACAGGGAATTGTGCGGCGTAAAATACCAGCTCCAACTGATACCGTTATACAATCGGCATTTTTGGCGGCACAAAGCAATTGTTTCGCAGTAGGCTTAACTACGGTGGATGATTGTGGTTTGCCTTACACAATGGTAGGCACCATTGCACAGTTACAACATAAGGGCGTATTAAAGATGCGGATGTATGTGATGCTCTCGGACAATCAGGACAATTTTGAATATTTATTTAAAAGAGGCGTATACAAAACGCCCGGTCTCAATGTGCGTGCGTTTAAAATTTATGCGGATGGCGCACTGGGCTCACGGGGCGCGTGTTTGCTGCAGCCTTATAACGATCAGAAAAACTGGCGCGGCTTTTTATTGAGCAGTCAGCAGCACTTTGAGGATGTAGCCCAAAAATTAGTTGCAAAGGGTTTTCAGATGTGTACGCATGCTATAGGCGATTCGGCAAACCGGGTGATCTTAAAAATTTATGCAAGTGTGTTAAAGGGTAAAAACGACCGCCGCTGGCGCATTGAACATGCACAGGTGTTAGCCCCCGAAGACATCAAGCTTTTTGGCGACTATAACATAATCCCTTCTATACAGCCAGCACAAGCTACATCTGATATGTATTGGGCTACAGCGCGCCTCGGTAAAAAACGACTAAAAACCGCTTACGCATACAAACAACTGCTGGAACAAAATGGCTGGCTTCCTTTTGGCACTGATTTCCCGGTAGAAAACATTAACCCGATGTATACGTTTTATGCCGCTGTAGCGCGTAAAGATTTAAAAGGGTATCCTAACGGTGGTTTTCAGACTGAGAATGCCCTCAACAGGACACAGGCTATAAAAGGAATGACCATATGGGCCGCTAAAGCAAATTTTGAAGAAAAGGAAAAAGGGAGTATTGAGCCAGGTAAGTATGCCGATTTTGTGATACTTGATAAAGATATTATGAAAATAAAAAGTGCCGAATTACCGAATGTTAAAGTTTTAAAAACGTATATAAATGGAGAAAAGGTTTATGAGAAAAAGTAAGTGGCGATGGTGCACTTCAATTGTAATAGGGTTTATTTTATTTAATTCAGCATGCGCACAAAATCCGCCATTTACCGGACTTGCTTATGTAAACGAAGAAAAGCTGGTTGAGCAATCAACAGTATTATTGAATAATGCGAACTTCTTAGTACCGCTTCAAAATCTTGATCAGTTAAAAATTGCCAGTATCCATTTTTCAAATCCTTATGCTGCAGGCTTTGACAGTTTGCTGAATAAATATGAAAAAGTAACAACCTTTAATGGAAATGAATATACAGGTATAAAAAGCCTTGATGAATTATCTGCTGATCTGAAATGGTACAATACCGTTATTGTGCAATTAAATGAAGCGGACCTTTCTAATCCGCTTATTCAAAATTTTATAACGGGGAACCAAAAAATAAAAAACGTAATTATTGCTTTATTTGGCAGCAGCAATGCGTTGGTTAAACTGGGCAATATTGGCGTGCCGGTTATATGGACAGAGCGAATTTCGCCGGTGTCGGCGTTTTACAGCGCGCAGGCAATATTTGGCGGTGTAGCTATCACTCAAAAATTAAACAGGGACCTATCGCCTGTGTATAAAAAAAATATGGGTTTCACCACAACCAAAACCCGTTTGCAATATACCGTTCCAGAGGACGCTGGCTTAAATTCAGCAAACCTGTTTGGAATTGACAATATAGCAGCCGAAGCCATATCGGACCGCGCCACTCCTGGCTGCGTTGTGTTGGTAGCTAAGGATGGCAAGGTAATATTTAATAAAGCTTATGGCTACCATACCTATGACAAAACGCTGCCTGATAAGCTTACCGATATTTTCGATGTTGCATCAATGACCAAAATATCGGCAACCACCATGGAAACGATGCAACTGGTTGACCAGGGTAAACTGAATATCGATGCGACCATTGGCGATTACCTGCCGCTCGCCCGTAAAACAAATAAGAATGATCTCCGTGTTCGCGAAATATTAGAGCACCAGGCAGGGTTGATTCCTGATATCCCAACCCTTTTGGCAATAAAGCCGGCAGACCATAGTACGGACTCATCTGCAGCTTATCCCACCAAAGTAAACGATGGTTATTATTTAAGAAAAGATTATTTTAAAGATGTAATGTGGCCCGAGATGCTGAACTCGCCATTAAAAACCCGGGGACAGTATGTTTACAGCGATCTGAGCATGTGTTTTATGCAGCAGATAATTGAAACAATTACCGCCACACCCGAAAATGTATACGTTCAGCAACAGCTTTATACCCCGCTGGGCATGCAAACCGCCGGTTATTTACCGCTTTACCGTTTTAAACCAAATCAGATAATCCCAACCGAGGATGACCAAATTTACCGCCATGCTTTACTTGACGGCTATGTACACGATCCTACTGCTGCTTTGATGGGCGGTGTTGCCGGACATGCGGGCCTGTTTGCCAGCGCGAATGACATGGCTATATTATATCAAATGGTGTTAAACCGGGGTACCTATGGTGGTGTGCAATATATCAAACCCGAAACAGTTGACCTGTTCACAGCAAAACAATCGGATGTAAGTCGCCGGGGATTAGGGTTTGACCGTTGGGATCCGCTGGCTGATCATCATTATCCCTCACAACTGGCATCCCCACAAACTTATGGACATACCGGGTTTACAGGGACCTGCGTATGGGTTGATCCGAAATATAACCTGGTTTATATATTTTTATCAAACCGCGTACATCCGAATATAGGCAGCAAACTGTCCAGCTTAAATATAAGGCCAAGAATTATGGATGTGGTTTATGAAGCTATACAGAAAGGGATGTAATGTTAAATTGATTTGGAATATTACTGGAATTATCCCGAAATTGTCTCAAATCAATTTAAACAGCTATGGAAAAGTTAAATGTTCCTGAAGGATATAACCAGGTAATGCCTTACCTGATTATTGAAAACGCAGCAGCGTTTATGGAGTTTACTCAAAAGGTGTTTGATGCAAAGGAAACGCATAAAACCATGCGTACGGAAGAATTGATTATGCATGCCGGGATCAGGATTGGCGAAAGTGTTATTATGCTGGCTGATGCTACAGATCAGTATAAAAAACAACCTGCGGGCTTATTTGTTTATGTGGACGATTGTGACGCTATTTATAAAAAAGCATTGGATAACGGCGCAACAACCGCAATGGAACCATCTGACCAAAGCTACGGCCGCAGCGCCGGAATAAAAGATAACTTTGGCAATACCTGGTGGATCACCTCTGCTTCGTGATTTATAAATTTTAAAAATGTTTAAAAAGTATCTGCTATTCCTGTTTTTTTTTCTGCTCACCCAACTAAAAGCGAAAGCGGATTTCAATTTTAATAGCAACTGTGTTGATGCCTATAAGGCTATACTAAGCCTCCGGTTAAATGAGGCGAAACAACTGATTCAAAAGGAAAAACAACAAAACCCCAAAAACGGCATCCCGGTTCTATTGGATAATTATATCGATTATTTCAGCCTTTTGGCCTCCGAAAACAAAGACGAGTATGAAAAGCTGAAAGATAATAAGTCGGCAAGACTTTCTGCATTGGAAAATAATGACAGTAATTCGCCTTATTATCTTTTTTCCCAGGCCGAAATCTATTTGCAATGGTCGCTTTTGAAGGCCAAGTTCGGCGATTATGTATCATCTGGTTTTGACGCAAAAAAGGCTAATAACCTTTTAAAAGACAATGCTCAAAAATATCCCGGATTTTTGCCTAACCAAAAAAGTCAAGCACTTGTAAATGTGGTTTTTGGGTCCATCCCTGCAAGCTTTAAAAGCGTAACCCGGTTTTTAGGGATGACGGGCAATGCCCAGGTCGGGCTTAAACAGCTGGAAGAGCTCAAAGCAGAACTTCCTAAAACAAAATATGATTTCTATAACGCCGAAGTTGTCTTCTTTTTATGCAATATTAATATAGACGTGCTGCACAACTACAGCGCATATCCAAAACTGATCACATACTTGACAGGGCTGGATAACAGCAGTCTGCTCAAAGCATTTTTAGAGGGGCGCATCGCGGCTAAAACAGCTCATAATGACGAGGCCATTGCCTACCTGGAAGCAAGGCCAAAATCAAATCAATATGTAGGCCTTCCCCTAATAAATTACATTTTAGGAAGCGCCAAGCTAAACCGGATGGATAGCGATGCCCCCACTTTTTTATTGGACTACGTAAAAGAGTACAAGGGGGTTAACTATATAAAAGACGCCTGTTTAAAGGTCGCTTATTACTACTTATTACAAAATGACGGTGAAAAATAT
>JAQNCM010000045.1 GCA_029237615.1 Mucilaginibacter sp. | reverse complement strand
CAGCTTTTTCAGTGGCAACCTGGGTTGTTTGCGGTTTGCCTATTATGCCTGTTGCTTTTGCCATAACAAGCAGCACTATCAGCGCCCCTAATGAGATAAGAATATATTTTGTAGTTTTTCCCATGATTATTTATGATTTTTCATTATTTATTTTTTCTTCAACGGTATTCAAGACGGTTGCGCCGTTTCCGATTGTTACCTCTTGTTCGTTGCTTATGTTTAAAGGGCTTCACCGTTTCTATTTATTTTATTTTTTATTGTCAGTCATTAATTCATCTGCACATCTGTAATCTGCACATCTACAACACTAACGGGTTACCAACATAATAGTCAATTACTTTGCTTCTGAATATTACCTGGTATTGCGCTGCTATCATATCATTTTGTGATTTATTATAGTTAGTGAGCGCTGTATTGTAATTCAATGTGTTCACCAGCCCTGCATCATAGCGCTGTTTGGTAATATTTAATGCCTCTTTGTTTGAATTAAATGTTTGCAATGACGATTGGTAGCTTTTTTCAGCAGCCTGAAGATCAAGCACCGCCTGTATGATGGTTTTGCTTAAAGTGTTTTTAGCAAGCGCAGTGCTAAGTTGCGCATACTCATAATTCAATTTAGCCTTTCTTACCGAAGTACGGGCCAAAAAACGGTTGAAAATAGGTATTTGTACACTTACGCCAACTGATTGGTTAAAGTTATCGCCAAACTGATTGAAGAATGGATAATTGTTTGTATAGATTGGATCCGAAAATTTTGCAGCCGAAAACACCTGATCCTTTGATGTGTTTGTGACCCCTAACAAATGATTATAAGCATCAGTTTGGCCAACAAGTTTATTTTTTACCAAACTTGAATAATTAGAGCCAACGCCACCAAATAATGAAACAGTTGGATAATAGTTACCCCTGGCTATTCTAATAGCCTGTGCATAGGTCTGCTGCTGTAATTCTGACAGTTTAATGTCCGGGTTAACGGCAAAAGCTGTTTTAATAACTTCTGTAGCATCATACACGGTTCTTACATCGGTTAATTTACTAATGTCAGGTTTTTCAACTTTTATTTGTTTGGACGGGTCCATTTCCATGTATTGCTTTAAGATGAGCACGGCAAGGTCAACCTGGTTCTGGGCGTTTGTTAAATTCAGTTCGGCTGTGGATACTTGTGCCTGTGCCTGTGCAAGGTCAGCCCGGGTTTGATTACCTGCTTCAAAGTTCTTTTCAGCCCGGTCCAAAGTGATCTTAGCAAGGTCTATCTGCTGCTTCGCTGCAATAACCAGATCCTGGTCCGTAAGTATTACCAGGTAGTCGGTAACCACGTTTAAAAGTAAATCGTTTCTAACCTTGGCGGTAATTCCCTTATCAACATCCAGTAATAACTTGTTCTGGATAATCTGGTTGCGTAACTGGCCGCCCTGGTAAAGCGTAACCGCCACGGATGCCTGTCCGTTAACATACAAAAACGATTGGCTGCTGTATGAGTAGGTTGTTAGATTCACACTGCGGCCAAAGTTATAAGAAGCCTGCGGATTAGCGGTAATGCTGGGCAGTTGGTTAAACTTTGCCTGACTGTAATCTGCTTCGGCAAGGGATTCGGTCAATTTTGCCTGTTTAATGGTAAGGTTGTTTTTTAAAGTAGAGTCTATAGCTTGCTGTAAGCTTACTACCTGCTGCGCTTTTGCAGTAATATTTAGCAATGCCAGCAGCAATATGCATAATATACTTACCCTTTTTAATTTTAATATACTTTTCGTCATAAGGTTATTCTGAATATTGTTTGAGATATAGGTATGAGATGTTAGATTTGGAGCGTTATAATTCACTGTTATAGCTTATTTTCTATTGTCTCATATCTAATATCTATTGTCTCACATCTAAAAATGTACCTTGCTAAAACGCCATGGCTGCTTAAAAAGCTGTATTCCAATTTGATATGGGATAGCGGCAATAACACCCGGTCCATTTTTCTCACTTTTGACGACGGGCCTATACCGATTGTTACACCGTTTGTTTTAAATATTTTAAAGCAATATAATGCTAAAGCTACATTTTTTTGCATTGGCGACAATGTACGTAAGCACCCCCAAGTATTTGAACAGGTAAAAAGCGAAGGGCACAGTATTGGAAACCACACTTTTAATCACTTAAAAGGCTGGAAAACTGATGACAAGACTTACCTGGATAATTTTTTGCAGGCAGATAAATTATTGGACAGCCAGCTGTTCAGGCCCCCTTACGGGCGTATTAAAGCATCGCAGGTAAAACTGTTGCAAAATGCCAAACCAGGGATAAAGATTGTAATGTGGAATGTATTATCCGGCGATTTTGATATTAACCTAAAGCCCGAAAAATGCCTGCAAAATGTGTTGAAGCACACTGGCAATGGTGATATTGTACTGTTTCATGACAGCCTGAAGGCAAAAGAGCGGATTGAATATGCTTTGCCGCGGGCGATGGAATATTGGAGCACGGAGGGTTTTGTTTTTAAAGCGTTGGCGCCCTGAATGGGAAGCTGCAGTTCTTCGTTATGTTTGATGTGCGAAATAAATCAGGCAGCCAATGGATGCGATAAAATATTTATACGCTTATGCAGATCATTTGCTCGTGAGTGAAATTCGTTAATGGAAATTGATTTTTGTAAAGCTGATGCTGATAATTCTTCAATACTGTTTCTGATTTCCTTTTTCAAAATAGTTAAATCAAAAAGTGTAAAACATGTTTGTTTATCAAAATTCATTGCTTCCAATGCGTCTTGCAGCTCATTTTTAACCTGTCCAATATTTAATAAAAAACTTTTGTATTCATACAGATAGTCCAGTTCTGTACCCTGTACTGTTTTTTTTGAAAATTGCTTTTCCCTGGTATTCGCCAATAAAAAAGTTAACAAAGGCATGGATATAATGACCAGGCAAAACAAAATAGTATTCATAGGTTTAAAAGTGTTATACGAATGGCTTTAAGGAATTATATTTTTAAAACGCATAAGTATTGAAGAAGGTTACATGAAATTATCCACATAACATTATTTTTACAATCCGGGTATAGCGTATAAAATTGCCGCTTTATTTAGAACATCTCCAAATAACAATTACATATTTCACTGACACCATTTACCTGTATTTTTTGTAAATTCGCCGAAACAGGCTTAGACACTAAGTTGTTGTCAATTTTTATACTTTTCACCCAAAAAATCAAATAAAATGGCTTTTGATTTAGATATGATCAAAAAGGTTTACGACCGCTACAGCACCCGCGTGGCTGCTGCCCGCAAAGCGACCGGTAAACACCTTACATTAACCGAAAAAATATTATACGCCCACCTTTCTGAAGGCGATGCCCAAACAGCATTTGGCCGCGGGGTAGATTATGTTGATTTTGCACCCGACCGTGTTGCGATGCAGGATGCTACCGCGCAAATGGCGTTGTTGCAATTTATGCAGGCTGGCAGGCCGCAGGTGGCAGTTCCTTCAACTGTGCATTGCGATCACCTGATACAGGCTAAAGTTGGTGCTACCGAAGACTTAAGCACCGCTAAAGACGTAAATAAAGAAGTTTATGATTTTCTTGCTTCGGTATCTGATAAATATGGCCTGGGTTTCTGGAAACCCGGCGCAGGTATCATTCACCAGGTAGTTTTAGAAAACTATGCTTTTCCGGGCGGTATGATGATCGGTACAGATTCACATACGCCTAATGCAGGTGGTTTAGGTATGATAGCGATTGGTGTTGGCGGTGCCGATGCCTGCGATGTAATGGCCGGCTTACCATGGGAGCTTAAATTCCCTAAACTGATAGGT
>JAQNCM010000038.1 GCA_029237615.1 Mucilaginibacter sp. | reverse complement strand
AATACTGGAGTATTGCATACTTTCCATTATAGCTAAGGGCGAAACATATGCTTCGGATATTATTGCCGAATTAAAAAAAGCCCAACTACTTGTTGTTGAGGGCACTTTGTATCCTTTGCTTACCCGTTTAAAAAACAATGGACTGCTCACTTATAACTGGGTTGAATCCACATCGGGGCCGCCGAGAAAGTATTATATCTTATCGGACGAGGGCAAGAAAGTACTTGAGCAATTAGATAAAACCTGGGAAGAACTGGCATTCGCTGTACAAACAGCAATTGGAGCCAGAAAATAAATAAAACCTCAAATCTTTATAATCATGAATAAAACGATCATCATAAATATAAACGGTATAGTATTCCATATAGAGGAAGACGCCTATGAAATTTTAAAAAATTACATGACCGATGTAAAGCGTCATTTTTCTACTTCGGCTGATAGCCTTGAAATTACTACCGACATTGAAAACCGGATAGCCGAAATGTTTTCGGAGATACTGGCGAAAGAAAACAGGCAGGTTATTGTGGAGCAGGATGTTAAGTGGGTTATTGAACAAATGGGCACCGTTGCCGATTTTGAAAATGCCGACGAAGATGCTAAAGCTGATTCAAACCCCTTTGCCTACAACCGCACAGAAGGGCGCAGGCTTTTCCGCGATCCCGACGATCACCTGGTTGCAGGGGTTTGCGCAGGCGTTGCCAATTACTTTGATATTGATGCAGTTTGGGTAAGGCTTGTTTTTGCAATATCTTTTGCTATTGCGGGCAGCGGCTTTATTCTTTATATCATTCTTTGGATAGTGGTGCCTAAAGCGGTAACCCGTGCCGACAGGATGGCAATGAGAGGCGAAAAACAAAACTTGCAGGGTTTTAAAAAGAATTTTGAGGAAGAGCTAAGCGCTGTTAGGGGCCACCTTTCAAATTTTGGCGAGGAAGCCCGGCCGCTTGTTTATAAAGCGCGCGATTTTGCAGGCGATCTCCTTCATCATATAGGTAGATTTCTGGCTGGTACCGGGAGAGTGCTTGTTAAACTGATAGGCGTATTTATATTATTATGTTGTTTTAGCCTAACCATTTTTTTGATGGTTGCCTTTGTTGCCTTGATCGGATTTGGCTCGTTCCCTCCTTTCCACGGCCTGCCTTACGACCTGCTAAGACATAACCATGCTGACTTTATTTTTATATCGGCCTTCCTGGTTGCCTTTATACCGCTGTTAAGTATTATTATGTTAACATTATATGTTATATTCTACACAGGCAGCATCGGATGATCAACGGGTTCTGTTTTCCTGGCTATCTGGCTTTGTTCACTTGGCATGCTGATCTATTATGCAACCCGGATAACAGCTGAATTCAGGGAATCTGCCAGCTTTTTACAAACCATCAGCATAAAACCTACAAAAAACAACACTTACTATTTAAAACTCAATGATATCAAATACTTTACCCATGACGACAGCATTAAACTCAATATAAAAGATCACTTCCGCAATATGATTGTGACCGATGGGGAGAGTAATTCTTTTCATGATGAGCCACGCAGCGTATCCATTAATATTATAAGAAGCGATGTAAACCAGCCGGAGCTTGAAGAGTCGTTCAGCGCTAAAGGCCGAAGCTATGAAGCAGCACTTTTTAACGCCCGCAATACCAGCTATGTATTTGCACAACAGGACTCTGTTTTAAAATTTGACTATACTTTACGCAAAAGACAAGATGCGTTTTGGCACGATGAAGAAGTAGAGTTAACTTTAAAAGTACCTCTGAACGCGAAGGTTGTAATTGACCAAAGACTTGATAATTACCTGCGGGATATTAACGTATACAATTGCAAAGAAATCAATAAACAGGACAAAGCAACTTCATCGGTATTTGTGATGACCGATAACGGGCTTCAATGTAAAGTTGATACGTTAGTTACAGTTAAAAAGGACAGTATAATTAAAAAAGACAGCGTAAAAATTATCAAACAGACTGACAGTACAAAAAGCCGAAAATAGTTTACAGGACAAAGTTTGCGGTGGCAATTGTAGCGGTAGGATGCTAATCCAAGGCCGTGTCATTTCCACCGCAAACCAAATTCCAGCTGAAAACAAACCTGGAAAAACTCACCGTCTTATTTCCGTTATTCACCGACAAAAACTGATAATTGACCTAAAAGGGCAAAATCAGATGTAACCTTTTCCCCCTTTTTTGCATCTTATCTACAAAACACCGTACCAGAAATAAAGCGACCGGAGTTTCAATTGCCGCTTTAACAGGCAGTACGAATGAACAAGTTTATTGATGAAATTAAGGAAGAATGACTATGACACACGCAGCCTATAATAAGACAACTACACCATCCACACCGCCGGAATAGAAAACCGCAGTAAACAGGAAACAATCAATTTATTAACCATTTAAAAAGAAAGAAATTCTTTAAGGGGCTAACTATTGCCCAAACTATCCTGCTGATTTTGCCGTGGCTAATGAGTCATTGGTCACAGGGAGTTAACCGTTGGTCAAAAATATTTTTCCGGGTAAAAGGACAAACGGTTCTTTATAAAAACAAACACACAAAGAGCTACAGCTAAGAAAACGCCACCATGAAACAAATCATACTAAAAATACAATACACACTTTTACTGCTAATAGCAGGTACAGCCTCGTTATTTGCCCAGGGAGCTAAACCAGCAGCCAAAGTTTCGGGCTCTTTATTGGACGAAAAAGGTAAGCCGATGTATTACGCGACCGTGAGCCTGCTAAAAGCGCAGGATTCATCAGTTATTAAGGGCACATTGAGCAACGATGCGGGGGCCTATACTTTCGACCATATAAACGCCGGCAGTTATGTTGTTAAAGCAACTGTTGTTGGTTACCAGAAAGCCGCCAGCAAAACCTTTATACTAACCGGCGAATCGGCGAACTTTACAGTCCCGGTCTTAAAAATGGAACCCGCCAGTCACTCCTTAAACGCGGTGACTATTACTGCATCAAAGCCATTAATAGAGCACAAGATTGACCGTACTGTGATGAATGTTGAAAACAGCGTACTTGCAGCAGGTAACACAGCAATGGACATTTTAGAGCGGGCGCCGGGTGTGTCGGTTGATAAGGATGACAACATCAGCCTTAAAGGCAAACAGGGAGTTACCGTAATGCTTAACGACAAGCTTACCTATCTTACATCAGCTCAGCTGGCTACCTTGCTCCGCTCAACTGATGGGAATACCATCCAATCAATAGAGATCATTACCAACCCTTCAGCAAAATATGATGCAGCCGGAAACTCGGGAATCATCAATATCAAACTTAAAAAGAACAAACAAACAGGTACCAACGGGAGTGTAACACTCGGGGTCGGCTATGGCAAATATGGAAAAGACAATGAAACATTAACACTCAATCATAAGCAAGGCAACTTAAATATATTCGGCACTTTCAGCCACAACGATAACAAGCGTTTCCAGGATCTTGGTTTAAAGCGAATAATAACCGACAACACAGGAAAAACCACGTACTTTAATCAATACACAAGGCTTCCTCAAATCGATAATAATAATAGTTACCGCCTGGGCGCCGATTATGACCTGTCATCAAAAAACACCATTGGGTTTTTAATAAGCGGTTATTTTAACGGCGAAAATGATGATAATGATACCCGGACCAACATCGGAAAAAACTTCACCGTGGCCGATTCATCACTGCATACTGTATCGCGCATCCATCAAACTTATCATAACATTGCATTTAATTTAAACGATACCTATAAGCTTGATACAGCGGGTCAGCAGTTAAGTGCAGATCTGGACTATTCAAAATTCCGGAATAATTCAATTGCGACTTATACTACCGACTTTTTCCTTCCTGACGGAAGCATGCTGCATCCCGGAGCATTCCTGGGAAATATTACTCCTTCTAACATCGACATCAAAACAGGCAAGGTTGATTATTCAAAACCGCTTACCAAATCATTAAAGTTTGAATCGGGGCTTAAATTCAGCGATGTAAAAACAGATAACAACCTGTTGCAAACAATAGCTGAAACAAGCCCTTATCTAGGTAATAATCGTTTTGTTTATGATGAAAAGGTAGAAGCCGGTTACATCAACCTTAATAAAGATTTTAAAGGATATTCGGTACAGGCGGGCTTGCGGGCCGAATATACCAGCTCATCGGCAGTGGGCGATTCGTCAAACGTGATCCAAAACATCTCAAGGCATTACCTTAACCTGTTCCCAAGTTTATTTATCAATCATGCCATCAACGATAAAAATGAAATCGGCTTTTCCTACAGCCGTCGTATAGACAGGCCGCAATATGATAACCTTAATCCGTTTGTTTATCACCTGGACCCTTATACTTATCAAAAAGGAAACCCTTATTTAAAACCGCAATACACCAACAACTTTGAATTTAACTATACTTATAACAAAAACATCACGCTAACCCTGGGCTACAGCAAAACAACTGATGTTATCACCGAGATACCGGGAACAGATCCAACTACCAAAGTATCCTTTGTGACACAGCAAAATCTGCAAATTCAAAATGCATACAACGTCAATATTTACGCTCCTTATACCATTGCTAAGTGGTGGGAAGGCAACGTAAACGTAACCGGCTTTTATTTAGGGTTTAAGTCGAACGGACTGGAAGGCGGTAATTTAAACCGGGGCCAGGCTGCCTTCAATATACGGGCGACCGAAACATTTATACCAATTAAAAACTTTAAAGCCGAGTTAACCACAAATTACCAGTCGGCGTTAACTTATGGTTTGTTTTATGTAAAACCTCAATATTCAACAGATGCAGGTATCAGTCATTCATTTGCCGATAAAAAGGCCAATATAAAATTTTCGGTAAGCGATATTTTTAACACCCGCAGAAATGACGTCACCAGCAACTACCAAAGCAATAATTTAGATATCACACAAAAACGCGAAACACGGGTTGCCCGGTTAACGCTGACCTACAACTTCGGTAACACTAAAATAAAAACCCGCCAGCACCAAACCGGCGCCGATGATGAAAAGAACAGGGTAAAGGGAAATAATTAAGTTTGCAGCGAGCAGTTGCAGTAGCAGCAGATGATTTACTTAACATAATCACTACTGCTACTGCTACTGCTACTGCTACTGCTACTGCTACTGCTACTGCTACTGCTACTGCTACTGCTACTGCTACTGCTACTGCTACTGCTAC
>JAQNCM010000029.1 GCA_029237615.1 Mucilaginibacter sp. | reverse complement strand
CCTCACAAAGGAAGTTTATATTAACACCGTTAACAAAATAAAAGAACACATTAAACGGGGTGATATCTATGTCACCAATTTTTGCCAGGAATTTTACGCTGAAAATGCGTGGATCGATCCCCTTGCTGCTTTTTTAAAGCTAAATGAAATATCTCCCAATCCTTTTGCTGCTTTTTTCAAGTGGCATAACAATTTTATCCTTTGCGCATCGCCCGAACGTTTCCTGGCGAAACGGGGTAACAAATTAATATCCCAGCCTATTAAAGGAACTGCAAAACGGGGCAAAAACCCTGAGGAAGATAAACTGATTAAACAACAGCTTGCTGCACATACCAAGGAATTGCAGGAAAACGTGATGATAGTTGATCTTGTACGCAATGATTTAACCCGTTCTGCAAAACAAGGCACTGTTAAAACTGAAGAGTTATTCGGGATCTATAGCTTTAAACAGGTACATCAAATGATCTCGACTGTTGTATGTGAATTAGCGAAGGGTGTCACAACGGTTGGAGCTATAAAAAACACCTTCCCGATGGGTAGTATGACCGGCGCCCCTAAAATAAGTGCTATGCAGTTAATGGAGCAATACGAACAAAGCAAGCGGGGGGTTTATTCGGGAGCAATCGGGTATTTCAGTCCGGACAATGACTTTGATTTTAATGTGGTGATCCGGACGCTGTTGTATAACCGGGATAACAACTATCTTTCATTCCAGGCAGGTAGCGCCATAACTTATCATGCAGAAGCCGAAAAGGAATTTGAGGAATGTTTACTTAAAGTGAAGGCAATACTGGAAGTATTGGATCAGCTAACAATCTCTTCCCCATTCTCACACTAATATCTGATCCGTCTGCAAAAAAAGCAGAAAAAGGTTTGCAGGTTAAATAGGGGTCAAAGGCTTTACCATAAAGTTCAACCACATCAGCATCAAATATATATTCTTTAACCGCAGCTATCTGCCATGATATATGTTCAACCTGGTATTCCATGGTTTTAGCGCTGCTTAAGCCGTTATAACCCCAATAATGTTCAAAAATAAATTCTTCAGGGCTGCCAGGTTGTATATTAACAAAATGATCGCTTACTGTACCGGCAAGTTTATTCCAACGCCCGTTTAATTTCCATTCATACAAATAAGTTGTGTGTTCACCGTCACCCGGTGTGATAGAATGGCGCATGGGTAATGCACGGTAATGTTCCTTATATAAATTATTTGCTATCAGAGCGATTATTTGTTTGGGTACAATTTCACTCACAAACACCGCTCCGCGTTTCCATGCTTTACCGTCAAAGTGCTTTACATAAAAACGCAGGTTCACTTCCTCAAAATTCACATGCCATGGCCATTTTACGCCCAATACGCTTGTATTAAAAAACATAAATCCCACCATGCTAACCAGGGCCTTTCCCTGCCAAAGATCTAATACAGTTGCCGCCGGTAAATAAGTTTTCAATATTTCAGGATCAACTTCATAGTTGAGCATCAAAAGGTTTTTCCATTGTGCTTTTAAGAACCTGGGATTGGCCATGTAACAAATATTCAGCTAAAAACACCGGTTTAATGTTTATAATATTTCATTGCTTCGGGTATATGATTTTGGATATCTGCTATGCGTGCAGCATCTGCCGGGTGGGTCGCCAAAAGTACCGGCGGGGCCGCTGTCTTGTTTTGTGCCATCATACGTTGCCAAAATATAATGGCAAAGTGCGGATCATAACCTGCCATTGCCATAAAGGTAAGGCCTAAACGATCCGCTTCTGATTCCTGACCGCGAGAGTATTTCAATAATAATAACTGTCCGCCAACGCCATATAGCTGATCAACCACAGTTTGTGTGGTTTGCGAGCTGGTACTTGAAGCGGCCCCTACAACGCCGCCAACTCCCTGGACAGCCATTTGCTGGGAAACCCTTTCGGCAGAGTGCCTTGCAATTGCATGACCAATCTCGTGCCCCATTACGGTAGCAAGATCTGCGTCTGTTGGCGCCAATGGCATTAAACCGCTGTATACTGCAACTTTACCTCCAGGCATACACCATGCATTAACTTCATTGCTTTGTATCAGGTTAAATTCCCATTTAAAATGGTATTGATCTCCATAACCATTGGCTTTAAAATAGCTTTCTATGGCAGCAGCAATCTGAGCACCTACTCTTTTTACCCGCTGGGCATTGGTGCCCGAATTTATAACTGTAGTTTTAGGATCAGTTAGCAACTGATTGTAACTTTGTGCAGCAGCCTGATTTATTTCTGTATCTCCAACCAAATTCAATTGCTTACGGCCGGTTAAAGGTACAGTTGAACATGAATTACATAAAATAACGGTTATCACTACAATGATTAACTTTTTCATAAATAATTTATTTTTTAAATAAATTAACCCTTGACTCTTTACCTTTCAACAAACGTTCGATATTTTTTTGATGAGTAACCAATATCAACAAGCAAATACACATCCCGTAGATAATTACTGATTTAATATAAACCGGGAATACAAACGTTACCCCGATAAGGTACGTAAAACCGGCAGTAATGGAACTTAAGGATACATATTTGGTAATTAATAGCACCACTATAAAAACGCCGACGCAAAGCAAAGCAGCAGGCAAGTTGACAGCTAATATCATGCCGAACAGGGTTGCGATTCCTTTACCGCCCCTGAAACCTGCAAAAACCGGGAACAAATGGCCCATTACAGCGGCGATACCTAATGCCAGCTCGTAGTTTGTATAAGCGATAGAATTGTAAGCACCGGTAGTGGAAACACCGATAAAATAAGCAAGGTTGGTAGCCGTCCATCCTTTTAAAATATCCAGCAGCATTACGGGGATACCCGCCTTTTTACCTAACACACGAAAAGTGTTTGTCGCACCGGCATTCCCGCTGCCATATTCGCGTACATCAACGCCGTAGAACGCCTGCCCTATCCAAACTGCGGTAGGAATAGAGCCACATAAATAAGCCAGAATAAGTGCTGATACTGAATAGATGGTTATCATATCAACGCAATTATACTAAATTGAACCTTAATACTCTCATCAATTAATTTAAAATCTTATGTCAATAACGGCGTTGCTGACAAAATAGAGGTCTATAATTACACCGCTTTTAAACTAAGGTCTAAACTCTTAACGGAATGGGTTAATGCTCCTACTGATATGTAATCCACACCACAGGCTGCATATTCACGAATGTTATCTGTAGTTATCCCTCCGGACGCCTCTGTTGCATACTTCCCATCAATTATTGCTACTGCCCGGCGCAGGTCTGCAAAATTAAAGTTATCAAGCAATATACGGTTTATACCACCGGTTTGCAAAACCTCCTCTAACTCAAGCAGGTTTCTTACTTCAATCTCAATTTCGAGCTTTTTGTTTTTACTGACGATATATTGTTGTGTTTTTTCAATCGCCTGCTTTATTCCACCTGCATAATCAACATGGTTATCCTTTACCAGTATCATATCATATAAACCAAAACGGTGGTTAACCCCGCCTCCGATTCGTACGGCCCATTTTTCGATATATCGCAATCCCGGTGTGGTTTTACGGGTATCTAGTACCTTTGTTTTAGTATCTTTTAAAATGTCAACTATCTCGCGGGTTTTAGTAGCTATCCCACTCATACGCTGCATACAATTTAGCACAAGGCGTTCGGCTTTTAAGATGTTTTGCACAT
>JAQNCM010000021.1 GCA_029237615.1 Mucilaginibacter sp. | reverse complement strand
TGCTTGATTCTGTCAGCATATTTATGCGCAAAGCCAGCAAGAAACACAAACACAGCAAAGGAAAATTTAATACCGGTGCACAGCCGTTGTACCTGCAAAAGCATGTGATGGATACTGTTGAACGCTTTGTCACCATCGGGTTTAACCGTCCGTTTCGCATTAACGGAAATATTCAGCTAACTTTTGTGCCTGTTGGTCATTTATTGGGCGCTGCTGCCGCGATATTTGAGGTAACTGAACAGGGGATTGAAAAATCTATTGCTTTTACCGGTGATATTGGCCGAAAAAATTACCCGGTGCTGGATGACCCGCAACCTTTACCGGCTGTTGATTATTTAGTTACCGAGGCAACCTACGGAGGCAGGCATCACACTAAAGATAAAACAGTTGAGCAAACCCTTATTGAAACTATTGATAAAGCCTGTATAAAAGAACAAGGGCGCCTGATTATCCCGGCATTCAGCATCGGGCGTACGCAATCGCTGGTGTATTCACTAAATAAAATATTCAGCAACAAATTATTACCGCCGGTAAAGATATTTGTCGATAGTCCGCTCGCCACCAGGTCGACAGAAGTATTCCGGAAATACCATAACCTGGTGAACCAGGAGGCGCAGGAATTTTACCGGATGCAGGGCGATGAATTTGAATTCGACAACCTGACTTATGTGGAAACGCTGAAAGACAGCCGGCAGGTATCCAATTATTTTGAACCTTGTATTATCATTTCATCCGCCGGGATGCTGGACGGCGGAAGGATACAGGACCATCTTTTTTATAATATACAGAATTATTACTGTACCATTCTATTTATAGGCTATTGTGCCAAAGGGACATTAGGCCACCGCTTATTGAGGGGCGACCCAATTGTTCATATCAAAGACCGCGACCTTGCTGTTTATGCTACTATAAAACAAACCGATGTATTCAGCGCACATGGCGACCACGCTGACTTGCTGGATACTGTTAAGCAGTTAGATAAAGAAAAGCTTAAAAATATCTTCCTGGTGCATGGAGAAACCACCAGTATGCAGGCATTGGCTGATGGGTTGACGGAAGAAGAATATAACGTAACAATCCCGGAAAAAGGAGTGGCTTACGAATTAGACTAGTGGAAACGAATTACACGAATTAAAACAAGTTTAATTCGTGTAATTCGAAATAATTCGTGCTGTTGGGTATCTATTATTTTTTAAAGTGATCGATGATCAGGTTGGCTAGCTCCAGTCCTATTCTTTCCTGTGCTTCATTTGTTGAAGCACCAATGTGCGGTGTTAATGAAATTTTTGGATGAGTAAGGATATCTGTACGCGGTGTTGGTTCGTTACTAAAAACATCCAGCGCGGCGAATGCAATTTTACCGCTGTTTAAGGCCGCTAATAAAGCATCTTCATCAATCAATCCACCACGGGAGCAATTTACCACACCGGCTCCTTTTTTCATTTGTTCAAACTCCGCAGCGCCAATAATAGGTTTATCTACAAAAGGTGTATGAAGCGTAATAAAATCGGCTTGTTTAATAATTTCTTCCCGGGATGCTGTTTTTACAGTTATTTTAACGGTAGTTCCACCGCCAAGAATCACTTCCACTTCGGGATTAAAAGGGAAAAGGTCATAGGCCATTACATCCATTCCGACACCTAATGCAATTTTGGCAACCTCACGGCCAATTCGTCCAAAACCTAAAATACCGATTGTTTTGCCGCGAAGCTCAATGCCTTTAGCGTATGCTTTCTTAAGATCATTAAATTTGGTAGCGCCTTCAACCGGCATTTTGCGGTTGCTGTCTTGCAAGAAACGTACACCGGTAAACAGATGCGCGAAAACAAGCTCAGCTACTGATAAGGATGAAGAAGCGGGCGTGTTGTATACGGCTACGCCTTTTTCCTTTGCATATTCCACATCGATGTTATCCATCCCCACGCCGCCCCTGCCAATTACTTTAAGATTAGGACAGGCATCAATTAACGCTTTGCGCACCTTAGTTGCACTGCGCACCGTAATACCATCATAGTCTTGCAATTTAACCGCCAGTTCCTCCTGCGGTATGTTATTGGTATCAATAAAAAATCCGGCTTCCTCTAAAAGTTGTTTACCGGCCGGATCAATTCCGTCGTTAGCTAATATCTTTATCATGTTTGGTTAGAGATTTGTGATTGGAGATCAGAGATTAGTAATTGCAGATTTAACTAATCTCCAATCACTAACCTCTAAGCACTTATTTATTTTTTTCTGCAAATTCCTGCATGGCATCAATCAGTACATATACACTGGTAATAGGCAATGCATTATAAATAGAAGCCCTGAAACCGCCAACGCTTCTGTGTCCTTTTATGCCAACTATACCTTTTTCATCGCATAGCTTAAGGAATGGTTTTTCGTGCTCAGGGTTTTCTGTCACAAAACAAACGTTCATATGTGAGCGGTCTTCAGGAACACATACGCCTTTAAAAATTGGATTCCTATCAATTTCTTCATATAAAACACGTGCTTTGGCAATATTTTCCTTTTCCATTGCCTCAACACCACCCTTTGATTTTAACCAGTTAAGCGTTAGCATAGAAACATATATCGCAAAAACTGGCGGCGTATTATACATGGAACCACCTTCAATCTGTGTTTGGTAATTAAACATTGCGGGTATTTTACGCCCGGTTTTTCCCAGCACATCATCCTTTACAATTACCAGCGTTACACCGGCAGGACCCATGTTTTTTTGAGCACCCGCGTAAATCAAAGCAAAATCAGCAACGTTGATCTTACGGCTGAATATATCTGATGACATATCGCAAACCATAGGCACCGGCGATTTTGGGAAAGTTTGTGACTGCGTTCCGTATATGGTATTATTTGAGGTAATATGAAAATAGGCCGCATCTGCAGGTATTTTATAATCCTTAGGGATATAGGTGAAGTTACTTTCCTTTGAAGTTGCTACTACCTCTACTTCGCCAAAATACTTAGCTTCTTTCATGGCTTTATTTGCCCACACACCAGTTTCCAGATATCCAGCCTTGCCTCCTTCGGGCAGCAGGTTATAAGGTGCCAAAGCAAATTGCGTACTTGCACCTCCCTGTAAAAACAACACCGAATAACCTTCGGGCACGTTAAATAATTCTTTCACCAACTTTACCGCTTCATCCAGAACAGCTTCAAACTCGGTTGAACGGTGAGAGATTTCTAAAATAGAAAGGCCTATGCCGTTCAAATCTACTACGGCTGCCGCAGCCTGTTTTAAAACTTCATGTGGTAGGATGCCAGGTCCGGCACCAAAATTATGTTTCATAATGATTATAGTTGGTTTGCTTGGTAATTGCTAATTAACAAATCTGCATTTAGATGGGCCGAAGTTAATTAATTTGACAATATTAATAGAGAATATTTGCTTTTTTTGAAAAATCATACAATTAAAAGACAAATACACCTTATAATTTAAAATATCAAAAAAAATAGGGGTATTTATTAAAACGGTTGTATCACGATCGGAATGACACGATAGCGTGCTTTAAATTGGAGATCGCCAATGCAGGATCAGGTGCCGAAAAAACAGAGTTGCCTGCAACCAATACACTGGCTCCTGCCTCAATGAGATTGGCAGCGTTATGTTCATCCACTCCCCCATCCACTTCGATTAACAGGTCCGGTTTTTTTCTGCTGCTCAGTTCTTTGATATCAGTAAGTTTTTTATACGTATTTTGAATAAACTTTTGACCACCAAAACCCGGATTAACAGACATGATGAGCACCATGTCCAATTCTCCGATGATATCTTCGAGCAAGGCCACCGGCGTATGCGGATTAAGCGCAACACCTGCACGGCATCCCAGTTCTTTTATATATTGAACAGTACGATGTAAATTAGGACAAGCCTCATAATGAACAGTTATACCGGAAGCCCCTGCATCCTTAAAACTCTTTAAATAACGATCCGGCTCAACAATCATCAAATGGACATCCAACGGCTTTTGGGCATGCTTTTTAACTGCGCTAACCACCGGGAAACCAAATGAAATGTTTGGTACAAACATGCCGTCCATCACATCAACATGCACCCAGTCGGCCTCGCTTTTATTGATCATTTCAATATCACGCTGCAAATTGGCAAAATCAGCTGCTAAAATTGATGGTGCTACGAGGTGGTTCATAGCTACAAATATAGTTTTTTTAGTCGGGAAAGTCAGAAAGTCGGGAAAGTCAGAAAAGTAAAAATGAGTTTTTCAGAATCTATTTAAATACCATTTACAAAAACACCTTCGGTCTTTATGGACTCTTAGAGTCTTCTAACCGGCTTGTTTCATTCCCCGGAAACTTACGATTGAAAGTGTTATAACAACGGCCAATAAACCAGCAACCGCGAAAACCCACCAGCTGATATCGGTTCTGTAAGCAAAATCCCGCAACCAGCGGTTCATAGCCCACCATGCTATTGGGAAAGCAATAACAGTGGCAATACCAACCAATTTTAAAAACTCATTGGATAGCATACTTACCATATTAGCCACACTGGCTCCCAATACCTTGCGGATGCCAATCTCTTTGGTACGCTGCTCTGCTACATAGGTTACCAGGCCAAATAAACCCAGACAGGCGATAAATACGGCAAAAAACGCAAAAGAAATAAATATTTTACTGCTGTTTTGCTCCGATTGATACAGATGATTAAAATCATCATCCCTGAACCCGGTTTTTTACAGGAGGTGTTCGGTGATGAACGCGGGCAGGAAATTAAATGCTGCAACGACTAACTAAGTTAAAACTATTTCTTTCGGAGTTAAAACTATTTCTTTCGGACTTTACTGACTTTTCCGACTTTCGGACTTAAGAAAATCAATCACAATTCAGCAGCAGATCATAATACTTCTGCATTAAAATGGTATCGTAGTTTACCAGGGAGTTATAAGCCTCGGAAACAAGCTCGTTCAGGATAGAAGCGCCAAGCTGGCCGGCTCCGTTTGGGATGGATTCGTAATATTTAATTAATTCTTTAACCCGGATGATCTCGTACAATAATGACTGGACTAAATCTGCTTGCGAACCTGGCTGAATCCCGCCTGTATTATTAATAAAATCTAAAGGATCATTATCAGTAGAAGCCATTTTTTAATTGGGATCGGACTTTTGGGATTATCAGCTAACTTTAAACCTTAGTAAGTTAAAAAGCACTCTTTTGTTTTGATTTTTTTTTAAAAAACAAAGAAATATATTTTATGCAAAAAAGACCCTCATTTTGAAGGTCTTTTTGCGTAAAATTTAATCATCGGATATTTCCACTGATTAAATTAGTTTTTTGTGTTTTCCGGGCGCGGTAATAACGCTTTTCTTGAAAGCTTTAATTTACCCTGTTTATCAATGTCAAGCAACTTTACGCGTACTTCGTCGCCAACTTCAAAAATGCCATCCATGGTTTCAATACGGCGATGATCAATTTCTGAAATATGCAGCAAACCGTCCTTACCCGGCATAATTTCAACAAATGCACCAAAAGGCATAATTGACCTTACTTTACCTTCGTAAATTTCTCCAACCTCAGGCCTTGCAGCAATATTTTTTATCCGTGTAACAGCTTTATCAATAGATTCTTTGTTATCAGCAAATATTTGAACTACGCCCTGGTTACCTACTTCTTCAATAGAAATAGTTGCGCCGGTTTCGCGTTGCATTTCCTGGATGATCTTTCCGCCTGGTCCAATTACTGCACCAATAAATTCTTTATCAATCCTGATGGTGATAATTCGCGGAGCATGCGGCTTGTAATCTTCGCGCGGTTTGTCGATTGTCTTCTTCATTTCATTTAAGATATGAAGGCGGCCGGCTTTTGCCTGCTCTAACGCTTTACCTAACACTTCGTACGATAAACCATTTATCTTTAAATCCATCTGGCAGGCTACTATACCATTTTCGGTACCGGTAACTTTAAAGTCCATATCACCTAAATGATCTTCGTCACCCAAAATATCTGAAAGGATAGCGTATTTGGTTCCCATTTCATTGGTGATCAAACCCATAGCAATGCCTGACACCGGCGATTTAATTTTAATACCAGCATCCATCAGCGCCAATGTGCCGGCACAAACCGTAGCCATTGATGAGGAACCGTTTGATTCTAAAATATCAGAAACAATACGGATGGTATATGGATTTTCATCCTCAGCTGGTAAAACCTTTTTTAATGAACGCATAGCCAGGTTACCATGACCAATCTCACGACGGCCGGCACCCCTGTTAGGACGAACCTCGCCGGTTGAGAAACCAGGGAAATTATAATGCAACAGGAATTTTTGATAACCGTTGATGAACGCGCCATCAATCATTTGCTCATCATCCTTGGCACCTAAAGTTACCGTAGTTAATGATTGTGTTTCACCACGTGTAAATACGGCTGAACCATGTGCTGATGGTAAATAACCAATCTCGCTCCATATAGGACGAATCTGGGTAGTTGAACGACCGTCTAAACGCTTACCTTCATCCAGTACTAAATTACGGATGGCATCATATTCTACATCGTGATAATACTTTTTGGCAAGGAATTTAGTAACATCATCAATTTCGCCGAGGGTTGCAATATAAGTGTCCCTTACTTCTTTAAATTTTGCAGAACGTTCATCCTTTCCTGATGCAGAAGATGCTATAGCATAAACCTGCTCGTAGGTAGCAGCGTATATTGCTTTTTTCAACTCTTCATTGCTATTTTCGTGACTGTAAACACGTTTTACAGTTTTGCCAACTGCTTCAGTTAATTCTTTTTGAGCTAAACATTGTATTTTAATGGCTGTGTGTGCAAATTTAATCGCTTCAACCAGTTCTTCTTCCTGAATTTCATTTGATTCGCCTTCAACCATGTTAACATCATGCTCGGAACCGGCTACTATAAATTCTAAAGTAGCATGCTCTAATTGACTTAATGTTGGGTTGATGATTAACTGCCCGTCAACTTTAGCAACCCTAACTTCAGATATTGGGCCATTAAAAGGGATATCTGAAACAGCTAAAGCTGCTGATGCTGCCAAACCTGCAAGGCAGTCGGGCATAATGTCTTTATCAGCAGAAATTAATGAGATCATCACCTGGGTATCCGCATGATAATCTTCAGGGAACATTGGGCGTAACGCACGGTCAACCAAACGGGAGATTAAAACCTCATAGTCTGATAAACGGGCCTCACGGCGTAAAAATCCACCAGGGATACGGCCGGTAGCTGCGTATTTTTCCTGATAGTCAACAGAAAGCGGTAAAAAATCAACTCCTTCTTTTGCTTCTAATGATGAAACAACAGTAGCCAATAACATGGTATCACCCATTTTAATTACTACTGAGCCGTCGGCTTGTTTGGCCAGTTTGCCTGTTTCGATCTCAATGGTGCGGCCGTCACCTAAATCGATTACTTTTTTAATTACATTCATTTTTTTTTCGTTGTGATGCGCTTTTCATCTTTTAGAGCGCACCGGTTTTTTTATAGTGTGTATAGTAGTTTCCAAAGTAAAAAAGCCATCTCCTTAAATTGAGATGGCTTTTAAAAAAAATGTGAAGGTGTTACTTAATGATATCCCTTAGCTGTAAAGCTTTGATGATAGCACGATACCTTTCAATATCTTTTTTGAAAAGGTAAGCCAGCAATGCGCGGCGTTTACCTACTAATTTTTGCAGTGATAATTGGGTTGAAAAATCG
>JAQNCM010000423.1 GCA_029237615.1 Mucilaginibacter sp. | reverse complement strand
GGAAACTTTTCGCTACGGCCTGAAGGAAGGCACCACTGTTATGCTGGAACCTGTGGGTGTTGCAGGGTTAATATCTCCGCGGAATTTAAGTCTTTGGTTTATGTGCGTAAAAGCCTCCACAGCACTTGCCGCCGGATGTTCCGTGGTGATGAAACCGAGCGAACTGAACCCGCAACAGAACAGCTGATGGCAGAAATTTTTCACGCTGCCAAAACTTCATCACTCAGGCGGTCTTTATCACCAAACTTGGTTGTGGTTAGTACGCCTTCCAGATACTTTGTGTTTTCACGCTCAATAGCGGCAAAGGCTTTGTCTAAAGCAACCCCTATATTTTCAGTAATCTTTTTGAGTTCATCCCACCGGGCTTCGGGTGGTAGTTTAAAAAAAGGTTCATCTTCGGTATCTTCCCGGCTTATACCGTCACGTTCCATAATAGTTTCAACCTCCTCGTCAAAAACATCGTTGGCACGTTTAAGGAACAGCAAACCAAATATGTAGTTCTTAAAATCAGAGCTATCAATGCTGCCCCTCAGTATATTGGCAGAATCCCATAACCAAGATTCCAATTTATCAAGTGTTAATTGCGACATAGTTTATCCCAATCCAAATAGTAATAAATTGAATTAAGCTAAGTTATTTTAATTGGTGGGATTTTGGAAGATAAAATTTAATACTTGCTTAGCCTGGATTAAATCTGAGACATGCTGTTTAATATGTCTGTCTATTTCGTTCATAGTGTTGAGCTGTGCTAACCATTTTGGTATTTCGCTCTTCTGGGTTATCTGATAAGTTGGCAGTAAAGTAAGTTCAATATTCCATTTGTAAGTTTCAAATTCAAAGATTGCCAGCTTGTAAGTAAACGTTCCATTTTGAACAATTCCAATTTTTTAAAATTGGCGATTTGAAGGGGTGGGATTTTTCTCATGGTTAGATTATGTAGTTGTTTGGTTCTACATTAATAATATAGTGATTTTGATGAAAATATCCTAACGGATTTATAAATGCCTCTGACTACGGTGAAAAAAATTAAAAAAATATTTTTTTGCGACCAGGCAATTTTCAAAAGAAGGGTCGTGTTTTAAAAAGCTCTTTTATTTCCATCAAAATTATGTTACGATTCTCGGAGCAAGTCCCACCCGGCGGGGGGGGGGTATGGGGGTGGTGGGGTATAGGGGGATACTCCCCACTTGAACCACCGGGGGTAAAAGGGCGGATATTGTTTTTTAATCCTTGATAGTTTCGGTAATTTTTCGTATATTGTATGTAATTAATCAAATCATTAACCCAGTTTGGTTGCTGTAAAATTTGCAAACATTTGCTCGCACTTTGAAAGGACAGGAAAGTTAGGGGCAACAAAAAACCCCTTAGTTATTCACTGAGAGGCTTTGTTTAATGTGGGAGTTACTGGGTTCGAACCAGTGACCCTCTGCTTGTAAGGCAGATGCTCTGAACCAGCTGAGCTAAACTCCCTTGTTTTGGGTCTGCAAATATAGGTGCTATGTCTTATTCTTCAAAAATTAATTTAAAATAAAATTATCTGTTTGACTTACAGGCTGTTTAATTGTTTTTAAGATGAATAAATTGGGATAATTACATTTTAAGCTTACTAAAAGAGGTAAGTGTATGCGCTTTTATAAGCGTTTCGCCCACAAAAATGCTCACCTTTGATAGTTATAAGATTTCTCCTCGTTTTTCGAAATGACATTAGTATTTGATTTATTTGGATGGAAGGTGTTTAATAACTAAACAACCATGAGGTTGGAAAAGATGTTTTTAACGGCATCACCGGTAACTTAGCGCTGAAATATAAAATAGGGCATTTGCTCTCGGGCAGAAACCCGTCGTCAAAGACAAGCGCTTTATCAATAATGTGCATAGCCAGGAAGTTGGAGGCGGCTGTATAAACAATGGTGCCGCCAAACGGGCGCAAGACGGCTTATATTCTTAAAAGTTGATAATATTTATAAGTGATTGAAAAGTATGCATTTATGGCTGTCTTGTTCTGTCATGGGTTGGCAAAAAAGACGGACAAGTTAAAGGATAAAATAAGGAGGGCAGCAATTGTTTCAGAAGCGTAACTTAATCCTAAAATATTTTAAGCTTAAGAACTATGGCAAGCCGGCATTACAAAAGAATTAACAGAATGCTATCCTTGAAATCTCCCATTAAATACACGCATTAGCCTGGTTGCTCCATTCCAGCTGGACATTATATCCATCCACTGTTTTGAATTGCCATGCGCAGATGTCGCCTATTTCCATATCATTGGGCTGGTCATACCAGCCGGAGCCGGGTACCGCGTCTGTGATGGCTTCGCATAATTCATGGCTGCCAGTGCCGGTAAGGGCGTCAAATACGGAGTTACCGCCGAGGCATCCGTCGCAGTCAGGGTAAGGCATCACCGCGTAGAAGATGTTGTCACCTATATTTCCGTGATAACCGCAAAAAGCTTTACAGGAACCTTCTCCCTGCATGGTTACGGTAACCCCGCTCTCCAGGTAGATAAAATAAAGTGTGTTTACGTCCGCAGGGGGGATAGCCGGGTTACTGCCGAGCCAGTTTTGTAAAGCGGTCTGGATGTCGTTATCGGTAACGTTGGTAGACGACGGCGTCTGGATGATAGTTGTTCCAATGAGTCTCCCTTTGCCCACCTGGTAGGGACCGGCATTGTATTCAGCCATCTGGTCCATTAATGCACCTTGCAGGATGGTATCAAAAAAAGTATTGATCTGGTCGGTTAGGTCAGTCAGGCCTCCGTTGGCAAAGGACGGGCCCCAGAAAATGGTAAAGACCTTCACGCTGGAAAGCAATGGACCATTTTGATAAGTCAACTTTGCATTTGCCGGGGCGGAAATTGTTTTTGAGGGATCAAATAATTCAGTTCCGTCAGGTGCTGACGATGCGCCGGGATGTAAGGGAACGATCTGTAGTTGCCTGCGAGGGGATAGGTTTTCTTTTGACATGATTTTAGGTTAAATTTATTAATTTAAAATTAAAAATCATTTGCCATTTTTACAAGTTTTCTTTTGATAAATCTTGTAGCCTATTATTCAAATGCATCTGGCCGGTTGTATGCTGATCATAAATTCACGTCGCTTGATCGGTAGGTGACAAAAATTAGTGCAAGAGCAACGGTAATTCAAAAAAAATTCAGTATCGGCGTTGATGTTTACTGTAACAAAATCATTACAGTAAACTATGCAAATAAACAAAACTTACCTCTACCTGGTCACCCTATGTCTTCAAATGATTCTTGTTTCCGCATATGCGCAAAACGTTACAGTTAGCGGCTATGTAAAGGATGCAGTGTCAAAAGAGGCATTGATCAACGCTTCTATCGCAGACCTGGATCATCGAACGGGCACGATCACCAATGTCTATGGTTATTTTTCCCTCACCGTAAAAAAAACCGATACGCTGCACCTGCTGATTACCTATAGTGGCTACCAGGGGCTGCGAAAAATATTTATTAAACCTCAAAACACACAGTTGGACATATTGCTCCAACCCCTTGAAAATGTATTGAATGAAGTAAAGGTAAGCGCTAACCGGAATAATGATAATGTAGTCAAACCGCAAATGGGCGTGATCGATGTCCCGGTAAAGGCCATCAAGGATTTGCCGGTACTGCTTGGCGAGCATGATATTTTAAAAACGCTGCAGTTATTGCCAGGAGTACAGCAAGCACAGGAGGGGACTTCGGGTTTTTATGTAAGAGGTGGTAACCTCGATCAAAACCTGATTTTGCTTGATGAAGCGACGATTTATAATCCAAATCATTTGTTCGGCTTGTTCAGTACCTTTAATGTAAACTCGGTAAACAGCGTTAAACTGATTAAGGGGGATTTTCCTGCTGAGTACGGCGGCAGGCTGAGCTCGATCCTTGATATCACGATGAAAGAAGGGAACAAAAGCAAATACCAAACTGAAGCCGGGATTGGTCTTCTTTCTGCTAATGTAACTTTCCAGGGGCCTATTCAGAAGAATAAGTCGTCTTTTATTGTGTCAGCCAGGCACAGTTATATCAACCTGCTCCTGCATCCGCTGACATCCAACACCACTTCCTATACCTTTTATGATTTAAATGCGAAAGTGAATTTTGAACTAAGTACCCGGGATCATTTATTCATCAGCGGCTTTAAGGGCAATGACGATGCTGCTTATACCGGTGCCAACAGTTTAAACTACGGGATCAACTTTGGCAATACCACCGGCACCGTGCGCTGGAATCATTTGTATGGCAGCAAAGTGTTCTCCAACACGTCTTTAATTTATAATGATTACCACTTACAATTGGGCAGCACGCAAACCAGTTATTACGAGGTTTTGTATACCGGCATTAAAGACCTGAATGCCAAAAGTGATTTTACGGCTGTGCTGAGTCCTAAAAACACCATGAAATTTGGGTTTAACTATATTTATCATACTTTATCACCGGCCTCGGTTTCTGCCAAAGTGCCCAAAAAAGGAAATCCTTTTTCCATCAATCCGGATAGTATTCCCAGGCGGTATTCAAATGAAGCGGCATTATATATAGGCGATGAATATCAAATTTCGGATCGCTTATCTGTGAACTATGGACTACGGTTACCATTTTTTATTGGTGGTGGCAAAACCTACACTTTCGCAGAGCCACGGATTGCTGCCAGGTATTCCCTTAATGAAAGTACTTCATTGAAAGGTTCTTATACCGTAAGCAATCAGTTCGTCCACCTGATTCCCAACAGTACAGCTTCGCTTCCTGCGGATATCTGGCTAAGCAGCAGCGCACTGATCAAGCCACAGCACAGTACGCAGGTATCATTCGGATTATTTAAAAACTTCAAAGACAATGAAATAGAAACCAGTGTGGAAGCCTATTACAAGCAGATGGATAACCAGGTATTGTTTAAACAGGGTACTCAGATAAGTACCGGCACCAACCTGGATCAAGTGCTGACCTTTGGGAAGGGGAAATCTTATGGCATAGAGTTTTTTGCTAAAAAAAGTTTTGGCAGGCTAACCGGCTGGGCGAGCTACACACTATCCAAAACTACGCAGCAGTTCCCGGAACTGAACTTTGGCAATCCTTTTCCAGCCTCTTTTGACAGAAGGCACAACCTGGCTTTGGTTGGAACTTATGAGTTGACCAAAAACTGGACAATGTCGGCAGATTTTGTATTAACCTCGGGCCGGCCTTATACGCTGCCTGCAGGAAAGGTAATTGTTTACGGCGATGGTTCATTATACGATAACTATTATTATGATTATACCAGCCGCAACAACAGCCAGCTGGGAACCTACAATCGCCTCGATGTAAGTGCATCTAACCGAAAAATGAAAAAGCTTTTCCATAAGTACCCTTATGAGCGGGAATGGACCTTTGGTTTTTATAACATCTACAGCCGCGCTAATCCTTATTTTGTTTACCTCACGGTAGATGCAGCCACCAAAAAGCCACAGGCCAAACAAGTTTCTTTATTACCCATTATCCCAAGCGTTACTTACAGCATTAAATTTTAATCTCATGAAAAAATATACCCTGTCTTTTTTCAGTATCATTATATTGATAACGGCATTTTATGCCTGCCAGAAAAATATTACCGTGTCTCCACCTCCCTATACCAATAAGGTTAGCATACAATGCCTGATCGAAGCAGATTCGGTCCCGGTGTTATATTTAAATGAAACGGTTCCTTATTTCGACAGCGCTATCAAAAAAAACCAATTGGTTATCCGCAATGCGCAAGTCAGCATCAGCAGTGCGGCAGGCAGCGATATGCTGATCCTGGACAGCCTTTTTGACAAAATAGACTGCCAGTATAATTATTTTTACCGCGGAAAAGTAAAGATACTGGCAAATACCACATACCAGTTGAATATTGTTTCGGGCATATATACCTTCAAAGCCAGTGCGGCTACAGACATGATCCCTCCTGTAATTGACAGTGTGACTTATACTGCCAAATTCAATGATATTAACGGGGAGCATGAGGGCGTGATTGTTTATTTCAAAGACAATGGTACACAAACTAACTTTTATCGTTACGAGTTACTGCGGTATGTAAACATCAACACCAAAAAGGCAGAAAGCCCGATTGTGAGCGCCTGCCTTGGGAAAGACAGTATACTGACGCACGAGATTGGCCGTGCAGTTTTTAATGATGTGGGCTTGCAGGGCCAGCAGATCAAAATTGTTGCTGAGCCGGCATACTCGCATTCAAAAGGAACAAAAGGGCAGATATACATGCAGGCTATTGACAAAAGTGCCTATGATTTCTTTAACCAGTTGGATCAGCAAAAGATTGCTTCGGCAAATCCTTTTGTTGAGCCTGTTTTTTTGAAGCCAGGGCAGTTTGGCGATCAGGCCATTGGCTTTTTCTCAGCTAAAAAGAACAGTGCCGCATATGCTTTTACTTATCCTGAATAATTTTTATCAGCGTAACTTTACCGAACTTTACCTATAAGCATTAAATATTTCTACTTCAAAGAAAATTCAGATTGCTATTGTATTATTGAATTATAAATTTAAAAAATATGAAAAAGATTGTTTTTAGTATGTTAATGTTGATGTCTGTTACAGGCATTGCCATGGCGCAAAAGTTAAAAAACACCGAAGTTCCGGATGCAGTAAAATCAGCTTTAATGAAAAAGTATCCTGAGGCCACCAAAGTTACCTGGGAAAAAGAAAAAGCTAATTTTGAAGCCAACTGGGGCGGAAAATCCGGAGAGGATATGTCTGTTCAGTACACTCCCTCAGGAGCATTTGTAGAGCAGGTAGTTGCAATATCACCAAGTGAACTACCGGCAAGTGTGGCCGTTTATGTTAAGCAGCATTATAAAGGTGTGAAAATTACCGAGGCCGGAAAAGTGACTGATGCCAAAGGAACCACCATGTATGAAGCAGAAGTAAAAGGCAAGGACCTTGTATTTGATGAAAAAGGTAATTTCCTGAAAATTGATTAACACTAACTTCCTGTGTTTAAATGAAGGGTCGTTCCGAAAGGGCGGCCTTTTTTTTGCCTGCCTTATGTCGAAGGAAGCTTGTTCCAATTCAAAATTAATTCAAATTTCGTAACGTATTTGTTACCGATATTTTGATTACGGATATTATGCCTGTCAAGCCGGCCAGGTAAACGAAAAGCGGTGCTGCTGATCTGTAAATTGATAACTTACTTTTACGCCGGTATGATCACAGATCTGTTTAATGATAGCCAGGCCAAGACCGTTGTCCATACTGTGCTTGCGTTGTTTGTAAAATCTGGTGAAAATCCTGGCGGGGTCAATCGGTTCTCCGTTACCTGTATTGCTTACTGCAAGCTCGTGCTGTTTTAAATAAATGTTAATAGATCCCCCGTTGATATTGTGCCTGCTTGCATTGCTAAGCACATTGTTTAACAGGATATCCAACAGGTCCGGGTTGGTATTTATCATAGACGCTTCACTCTTGAAACTGACGGTGATTTGCTTCTCAAGCCAGTATTCTTCTAACTGAATGATTTTGTTCTTTATTTTATCTTCAAGGTCGATCAGTGTAATATCAGTAAACTGGTTGTTTTCGATTTTTGAAAGAAGGAGCAATGATTGCCCGAGGTTGCTCAGTCTTCTAACAGATTGATAAGCGCTTTCCATAGCCAGACTCTGCAGTTCTGATAAATTCTCGCCTTGAACGATCATATCCAGCTTTGTACGGATAATGCTGATAGGGGTCTGCATTTCATGCGAAGCGTTTTCCGTAAATTCCTTTAACAACGCATACTCCTTTTCGGTATTGTGGATCATGTCTGCTATACTTGCATTCATAAAATTAAATTCTTCAATACCTGTTTCACTTAAAGGGACAGTTTTTCGGCTGCCCGGCTTATATTCCTTAAGTAAATTCAAAGTATGGTAAAATGGCCGCCAGAGTTTTCTTAATAAAAAATGATTGAGTAGGATAGTGACAATAATGACAGCTAAAACTGTAATCATAATGATCATCGCGACATAACGTGACAACCCCTCTAGTTCTTCCAATGATTTGGAAATAGTTATTAAATAATATTGGCCGTCTTTATTGTAGGTATAATACAAGTTTCTGTATTTGCTGCTGTCTTTATCATCGGGATCATAACGCTCATTTGTTTGATAGTGCGGCGATACTACTTTGTTGTTTGGCTGATAGGTGATCAGCCAATCATCTGTTAGTCCGGATCTAGGGAAACTACCGGTTTTATGGGTATATAAAGCTATTTTTTGCGCCTGCTCCACAAGGCTTTCATCAAAATCACTAATAAATAAATGATCTATCCACAAATAAGAGCCTATACCAGAAAGAAAGAAGATACCCAGGATGATAGGGAGGCTGATCTGGTTATAGCGTGTGAATAATTTCATACTTAGAGGTTAATGGACGTTAAACTTATAGCCCATCCCATAAGCTACCTTGATATAGTCTGGACAACCCGCCTGAACCAGTTTTTTGCGCAAATTTTTAATATGCGCGTAAATAAAATCATAGCTGTCGGCCATTTCGATATAGCTTCCCCATAAATGCTCCACAATCGCTTCTTTGGTTACCACTTTATTTTTATTGCTGATAAAATACAGCAACAATTCATATTCCTTACGGGTTAACGGTACATCCTTATCTTTTAATTGTAAGCTTTTTTTAAACAGGTCTAATACCAAATGGCCCAGAGTTATCTTATTTTTTCCTCCAAACGATCTTCTGCGGATGATGGCAGCCACTCTTGCTCCCAATTCCGGTAAATGGAAGGGCTTGGCCAAATAGTCGTCAGCGCCGGTTTGCAAACCTTTGATCTTATCATCCAGCGAATTACGGGCGCTGATGATAATGACACCATCTGCTTTCTCCATTTCCTTTAATTCCCTGAGAATATCGAGCCCGTTGCCATTAGGAAGGGTTATGTCAAGGATGATACAAACGTATTCATTCAGGTGTATTTTTTCCATCGCTGAATAATAATCGTATGCCGCATCACAAAGAAATTCTTCGTTCGCAAAATATTGGGAAATACTATCAGAGATTTCCTTTTCATCTTCAATGATCAATAATTTCATTTTCCGGGTCTCTTCATTTATGTAAATAAACACCAGAAATCTGATTTATTTCTGAAATTCCTACCGCTTTGAAAAGTAATGTAATTAAAAAGTTACATTTCGAGTGTCTGAAATATAATACTTATTAACTGTATTCTATAATAATACATAGGTGTTAAATTTTTAGTAAAAAATAAAACAAATTGCTATTGTTTTTGTCTATTTATTGAAATATATTTAATCAAAAGTTAATTATTAAAACTATACAACTACAACATGATAAGTAAACCTAAAATCAGTCAAGGAATACTGGTTGGTGAAGATCCATGGCTTAATTATGCCCGGATTGATTTGCCAGTGGATTATAGCAGGCACACGGGGAATTGTATGTCGCCCGCTTTTACAACCTTTCAATTATCTGACATTGAAAATTCAGCTCACCTGCAAAATACATTGCTGACAGCTTACAAGACACTCTTATACAGGTATAGTAATCAAAAAGACATTTGCATCGGAATAATAGACGATAATAAGTTGAGACCACTATACAATGAGCTTAATGGTGATTTAAAATTTTCCGACCTTTCACATCAAATAACAAATTCCACAAAAAAGGCAAATGCTTATGAATATACAATAACTACAAACTCTTTTTCCGCTTTGTTTTACCCGGTATTCTTTCCACAGATTACACCTGCAGAACTTGCCGTTAACTCTTTTGAGTATGACGTAGCACTTATTTTGGAGGTAAGCCCGGAAGGTTTAACAGGAAAGCTATGTTATAATGCCAATCTTTTTAAAGAAAGTTCCATTTTAAGAATGGTTGAACATTATAAGAACTTACTTAAATCTATATTAAGAGAGTCGCATCAAAAGATCGGCTCAATACCTATATTGTCTGATGGGGAGTTGCATGCGCTTTCCTGGTTTAATAATACTACTGAACCATATCCGCTTGACAAGCCGCTTAATTCATTATTAGAAGAACAGGTGTTGAAAACTCCCGATAATATTGCGTTGCAGGCTGGTGATAAAAAACTTATTTACAGTGAATTAAATGAAAAGGCTAATCAAATGGCCCGGCATCTCATTAAAAACAAGGTAAAGCTCGGAGATAATGTGGGGCTTTTGGTTGCACGCGATTTTAACATGATAATTGGCATGTTCGCGATTTTAAAGGCCGGGGCGGCTTACGTACCTATTGATCCTGATTATCCCATTGACAGGCAGATATATATCCTCACTAATTCCTCTGTAAGTTTAGTGCTTACAGATCTTGACTATCCGTTGAATGCTTTAATGCCTGTTGTTAACTTTATCAACATCGACAAAGCAGATCTTGATGTCTATCCTGCTGATAACCCGGGTCTTTCTATTGATGGCAGACAACTGGCTTATACAATTTACACTTCCGGCTCAACCGGTAAGCCAAAAGGCGTGATGATTGAACACCATGCCGCCATTAACCTTGTGTCGTGGGTAAATAAACGCTTCAATATAGGTGCACAGGATCGGTTGTTATTCATTACTTCAATGTGTTTTGATCTTTCAGTATATGATATATTCGGAATATTGGCTGCAGGAGGGACCGTAGTAATTGCCAATCAGCAACAGATAAGTGACTTTAACCAGTTGCAGGATATGCTTCAGCGCTACGAGATCACTTTTTGGGATTCCGTTCCAACCACGCTGGACTATTTGATTAAAGAGCTCGAAAATTCTGACAATGCTTATAGGCAGCACTCGTTAAGGGTGGTTTTTTTAAGCGGTGATTGGATACCCGTAAACTTGCCGGGAAGGATAAAAAAATATTTCCCGTATGCCAATGTAATAAGCCTTGGCGGGGCTACAGAAGGTACAGTTTGGTCTAATTATTTTTGCGTTGAAAATACAGATTCAAACTGGAACAGTATACCGTACGGGCGGCCGATTACTAATAACTATTTTTATATACTGAATGAACAGCTGCAGCCGGTACCCATGGGAGTTACCGGAGAATTATATATCGGCGGCCGCGGTGTAGCCCGGGGTTACGCTAATGATCAAAAAAAGACAGATATGGCATTTATTGACGATCCTTTCAATAGGGAAAGTGGAGCAAAGATGTACCGCACCGGTGATTTAGGCCGTATGCTGCCCGATATGAATATGGAATTTATTGGACGTAAGGATAACCAGGTAAAAATTAATGGCTTCCGGGTTGAGCTGGGCGAAATTGAACATATACTTAATCAGCATGAAAAGATAAAAAACGCGGTCGTATTGGCAAAGGTTGATAAAAATGCAAAAAAGCACCTGGTAGGTTATTTGGTAATTAATGGAAGTTTTGAAAAGGATGCGATAGTTAACTACTTGAAAACCAAGCTGCCCGATTATATGATCCCGGCTTTATGGGTAGAAATGATAAGCATGCCGCTGAATATTAATGGTAAAATAGATAGAGGCGCATTGCCTGATGTTAAATTGGATGAAAAACCACAGCAATCGTTTGCGGAACCTTTGACACCCGACGAAAAAATAATGGCAGAGATATGGCAGCAGGTATTTAAAATTGACAGGGTTGGCGTTAATGATAATTTTTATGAGCTTGGAGGCCACTCATTAATGGGTTTGCAAATCATTTCGAGATTTAATAAAGAAACAGGAAAAAAGCTGACAGCTGCCATGTTATTTAAAAACCCCACAATTCCGGCGCTTTTAGCTTCGGCGGAAAAAAGTACCAAGCCCTCGAAATGGAAATCTCTTATTCCTATTAAAGCAACAGGAAACAAAACGCCATTGTACATTGTTCATGGCGACGGGTTGTATGTAATAGGATTTAATGATTTGGCAAAGTATGTAGATAAAGATCAGCCGGTATTTGGGCTGCAGCCCGGGGATTTGAATGATGCAGATAAAAAAATTGAAACGATGGCTGATATAGCCAATCATTATATTAACGAGATATTACTGCATAATCCCGATGGACCTTACGCAATAGCCGGATATTCCTTCGGTGGTTTTGTAGCCGTAGAAATGGAAAAACTGCTTACAGAAATGGGTAAAAAAGTTAAAATGCTTGCATTGTTTGATACCAACTCCGAAAACTGTTTTTACAACAAAGGATTTAAGGCAACATTCAGGAAAAAAATTAAACGACAGCTGCCAAAGCTTCTTTATGTGCTTAAATCCACCATTAAAAATCCCAGGACATTTTATAAATACAATTTTACTTTGTTTTCAACAAACTTTAAAACTACATTACAGAAGTACGGATTGATAAAAGACGCCAAAGCAGAAGATATCTATAAAAGGATTTTGATAGTCAATGAAAAATACAATAAGGCTTTTAAAGATTATAACCTGGCTCCTGTAAATAATACTATCTATCTGTTTAAAGCAGAAAGACAAACTTATTTTGTGGACGATTTTAAATACCTGGGGTGGGACAAATTTGCAAAAAAGGGGATTAAAGTTTTTGAGATTCCTGGTGATCACAACAGCATGCTTAAACAACCACATGTAGCTGCGTTTGGGCGTACTTTACAGCATGCTTTAGACAATTGCTAACTTTTATTATTGATAAATTTATGTTGATTAATTCAATTACCCCCAACCTTATTGAAGCCTGTGCAGACGTATTTGTGCAATCTTACAACCAGGCGCCCTGGAATTATCAATGGGAACTTGATGATGCAATTAAGTATTTAAGCGAATATGTATCATGTGACCGGTTTAAAGGATTTGCGCTTTATGAAGATGAGCAATTGGCAGGGGCTTTACTGGCACATACAAAAACATGGTGGACGGGGCCGCAGCTTTATGTAGATGAATTATTTATTTCGCCTCAATACCAAAACAGGGGATTCGGCAAGGTATTAATAAACCTTGCGGAACAATATGCAATTGATAATGAGCTTAATTCTGTAATGTTGATGACCAATAAATACATGCCTGCTATGGATTTTTATACTAAAAACGATTATATACATGCTCAGCCATTTGTTGTATTGTTTAAACAGCCTGAATGTTGATTTCCGTTATTTCAAAAAACACTGATTAACGGACAACAAATGGCTATACTGTATTTATAGATCCAAACAGCAACAAGTATTCAATTTAAGTTTAATGCAAGCGGCACTTTTGTTAAGAGTATAACAATCAGGTAGAAAAGCTTTAAATCTTTATATAAATAACCGGCATCTTAAAACCATACCGGTTTTTTTATCTACTTATTTTTGCCATTGCTGTTATCTGCTTGCGCAACCGGTTCGTTCAGTTTATAATAAACGCCCCTGGCATCTTTTAAACTATCAATTTTTACCGGCGTTGCAGCCTTTAAGTCCTGGAAAGCTGTGGCTGTTTTTTTCCAGTCTTTAGGATATTTTAATGCAAGCTGGGTAGTGTCGGCTTTATTATAAAAATCAAGTATGTTTTGCTGTAAGGGTCTTGTAAGACCTGCGAATTTGTTGTCATCCAGCTTGTCAAGCAGATCAATATAAGTTTTATCTGCAAGGCCATATTCACCCGGCATGGTAGGTTTCCCTGTGTCGTAATCCACATCCTGAAGGTTTATTTTCTCGTAATGTAACTTTGCAAGCTCGGCACTGTAATGAACTAATACAGTATCAAAACTTCTTATAAATAGTTTTTCTCCTTCGGGTCCAACATCTTTGAATTTAAGGGCTTTAAGAGGACCGATTTTGGGTAGTACGCGAACAAGGAGTGATAATACAGTAGCTTTAAGCCCTGGTTTTTGCCTGGTTTTGCCAAACTCTTTGTAGAATTGCTTATTTTTCATTTTATAATGAAAACTATGGCTGTTAACACTCGGATTTAATTTTTTGATATCATCTTTCTTTAACACCCATGCTGTTTTTGTTATAGTTGGCAACAGGCTTTTAACCGACCATCTGAATGTTGAAATTGCTAAGCCAAGATCTCCGAAGACAGCATTGATGTCTTGCCCATAAGTTTTAATGAAAGCCCGCTCCAATACAGGACGTGATACTTCAAAACCGATAAAATTATGATAAACCTGCGTTGCATAATTGCCCCTGGCTGTTTGCAAAACATCAAAAGATATTTCGACCCTGCTGTGTGAGGCATGGTCTTCTTCATAAGTTACTACGGGGCCAAATTTCTGTCCTATTTTTGGATAAGTTTTTGGAACCACAATATTTGTAGCTAAAGAATGGCCATATTTATCACCCATATAATGGCATAAAGAGCCCAATGCGAATGCATATTCGTTTAAATTTTGCGATTCAGAAATGAGCGCTTCAACAAAATCGCCGCTGCGTACATAATGGGCCAGGTTGGTGAAATATGTACTGCCAAAAGGAAAATAACCCATATCGGCAATTAAACATCCGCCATAAGCATAGGCATGCGCATTTTTTAAATCTTCATCAGTAGCGTTTGGGAATTTGGCTTTTAACAACGGTTTAATGGCTTTGTCCCAACTCGCATCAATCAGTGCTTCATGGGTAAGAACAGAATATGCTTTTGATGAAAGGGGATTTGTGCATAAAAAAATAACAAATACAATTAAGTACCTGGCATAAAGTAACGGCTTCGACATTATAATAGGTTTTAGTAACTTCAACTAAAGGAATAAATGCGGAAATTGTTTTGTTTGACACCAATTTAACCAACTGACTTAAATATATTAATTGTAAATTAAAAAGGGCAATCCGATTACCGGATTGCCCTTTTTGTATATTAATCATCGTAGTTAATTTCCAGGTTCGTCAGAGGGTGTTCCTACTATCTTGTAAACTTTTTTACCGGTGTTATCTGTTGTCACCTGGTAATAATAATCATCCGGTGAAACATAAAAAGATTCGCCATTAAGTTTTATTTTCCTGGTACCTTGTGGTAAAACATCATAAATGTTACCTATCTGAGGTTGCTGAGGAGTTGCACTAACATTGGCATTATTACCATTGTTTGTATAGCCGGTGCCGGCTCCATTATCGGTATTTAGCTGCCCGTCTTTACCTGCTATTACATATGTGGAAGAACCATCGTCTTTCGTTACCGGCTGATAATAAACGCCGTTTAATTCATAATACTGTTCGCCATTTATAGTTATAGGCTGTGCCTTCGCCGGTAAAGTTGTTACTTCAGCACCCAGGGGCGGCTCAACAACAGTATATTCACTGTTATTATACTGATAATAAAACCCATTACTGTAGAAGTATTCGGCATTATCCCAATAAAATGGATAATAGCCATATGGCAGATAACCTATACTAAAACCAATTCTGGGGCCATATAAGCTGGCATAAAATCCGTTATGCCAAAAATAGCCGCCATGACCGCCCCAAAAGTCCCGGCCGCCCCAATAACGTGGGCCGTAGTAACCACCTCTGTAGCCGTATACACCGCCGCCAACACCACCCCGGTATCCGTTACGACCAACAAACCCCGGATGAGCTGAATAGGAACGGACACCAACACTTGACCGAACACCACCACCATTAAAATGGGCACTACCACCACTAACACCAGACCGAACACCGCCGCCGCCGTTGAAATGGGTATTGCCGCCACCAACACCAGACCGAACGCCGCCGCCATTAAAGCTGGGACGCGCGCCGCCACCGCCGCTAAAGCCAGAACGAGCGCCACCGCCACTTCCGAAGCTTGGACGAGCGCCGCCACCACCTCCGCCGCCAAAGTGACTACCGCCACCACCTCCGCCGCCAAAATGGCCGCCACCACCACCGCCACCAGAGTGACCGCCTCGTTGTGCATTAGCAGGAACCGCTAAAAACAGACAAATCAGCCCGCTTAAGCATGATAATAAAAAATATTTATATGCGCTTTTCATAATTTTATACTTGAACAGCCCGTTACGCTGTATTTGATAGACTTGCTTTTTTATGAACGGTTTAATTGAATTAAAATAATTTATTTTAAGGTTTGCAATTGAATGGCAATTGTTTGTTAACACGGTTGAATTATAGTTGCCCGGGTTAATAAAAATGCTGTAAATTCCTATATTGCGATGCCTGCAACTGACAGGAAAATATTCATATCTTACAGCATATTATGATAAAAGACACGAACTCATTAAACCAGGTGGCCGAATTTCACACTACGTTTAAACACCCGGTGGTACAAAAACCGGCAGTACCTTCAAAAGAAAGATGTGATTTACGTATTTCGCTGCTGACCGAAGAATTAAAAGAATTGCAGCAAGCAGTAGATGATAATAATTTGGTTGAAGTTGCTGACGCATTATGTGACCTTCAATATGTGCTTGCGGGCGCAATTTTAGAATTTGGCCTGGGCGAAAAATTCAAAGAACTATTTGATGAAGTTCATCGCTCCAACATGAGCAAAGCCTGTAAATCAGTTGAAGAGGCGGGCCTCACCATTGATCATTATAAAAACGCTGCCAATACAGACGCCTATCACAAGCAAACAGACGGCTTGTTTTTAGTGTATCGTACAACTGACAATAAAACGCTAAAATCCGTAAATTATTCTCCTGCTGATCTTAAGACTATATTAAGTAAATAGGATAGATGAGATCACAGGTTTCATTTTATGATACCTGTGATTTTGGGTAATTCATTCAGGTGCCGGCTGGTTTTTATGTGTTACACCCGTAAAAAGGTCTTCTTTTCGTATAAATAACGCAAAAACAGCCATTTTACCAGCACAAAGGTTGTGGCCATTATCACCGCACCGTAAGGCTCGCCGGCCAACTGCCCAAGCCAGCCAAAAAAACCATTATTGGTGTACGTCCACTTTATAAAATGGCTGGATATGTAAATAAGGATAGAATTCATGCCAATCACTTTAAAAAAGAATGCCCATTTTTTGTACCCTAGTACATCAATAATGTAATAAAAGAGCGCCATCAGCAGCAGGCTTATTCCACCCACAAGCAACACAAATGAACTTGACCACAGGTTTTTATTTATAGGGAAATCAAGGTTCCATATAAGTGCAAGTACTATAAAAATAATACCTGCTAATGCCAGGCGTATAGTTTTGGCATTTTGTGTCAATGACCTATTCTTTAATACTTGCCCGGCTAAAATCCCTAAAAGGCCTGTACTGATAGCGGGGATGGTAGAAAATAAACCTTCCGGATCGTGCATACTGATTTTAGTGCCCGGAAATGGTACATACAATCTGCCGGGTAATATCGTCCGGTCCATATAGGATGCAAAGTTTCCCTGTGGTGTCAAATCGCCGGGGTGAAACCCGGGGGCTGATGTGAATTTCAGCAACAAATAATATCCAACAATAAAGAAACAAAACCAAACCACTTGCGCCCATTCTTTTGAGTACAGGTAAATGATATTGGCAAACATGTAGGCTATACCAATCCTGCCTAACACACTTGGAAAGCGGATATCTGCAATGGGCATAATTTTAAGGCCATTATTAACTATTAAGCCTAAAAGAACCAATATAAAAGTCCTTTTTATCACCCGCAACAACAACTGTTCGCGGCTTTTGCCTTTTTCCAGTTCGCGGCCTACCGAAAACGGGGTAGAAACCCCGGCCATGAATAGAAAAAGTGGAAAAATAAGATCATATGCATGGAACCCATTCCAGTCGGGGTGCGTGAATTGTGTTGCAAGGGTATGCCAAAAAGGCGACTTAGTAGCGTGATACAGACTATACAGGATCTCATCGGCGCCCATTATCCAGAACATATCGAAACCTCTCAGGGCATCTAATGAGTAAAGACGGGTAGGGGTGGAGTCGAAATCGTCCGTTGCCTGGGTGGTGGTTGTTTTTGCCATTCGATAAATAATCGGGTTATAATTGATAAGCAAGATAATTAATTATCTAACAATTTGGAAAATAACCAATGTATCAATGTTGTTAAATACTGCAATGTATTGGATTTTGTAATAAAGAACCGGTTTTGCACTTCCCAAATTTCAGTAAAAATGAATATAATAACCTAATTATAAGCTTTTTCGTAATAGTGAAAATGGATTTGACCGAAAATCTCGCCAATGAACCCGGCAAGCTGAAAGACATTGTAACACGTACAAGCCAGCTGGGCTTAATTTCATTATTGCTTAGTTTGGGAATAACACTTTATTATTGTTTTCTTGGCTTGTTTGTATCATCCATAATGGTTGGATGTTTTTCTTTAAGCGTTATTTTAATACTTACACTGCAATACGTTAAATTACTAAAAGAGGCTCAAATATACATTTTAGCTGCCATCTGTATTTTGCTTGTTGTAAGTGCTTTTATTGAGGGTGCAGCCACGGGTCAATATTTTTATTTTTTCCCTGTTTTAGTAGTTATCCCGGTCATTGTAGATTATAAAAAATCATCTAATCTTGAGTTCGGGATTACCTTTACCACCGTTGTTGTTTCTTTTGCCCTAAACTTTTATGTTGGCCATGCATTGCGCCCTTACGAGTACATTGATTCAAAAGTGGCGAGCAAAATGTTGTTTGCAAATGCCGGATCAGCTTTATTGTTGACATTATGCTTTTCACTGGCTTATATCTATTATGAAAGAAAATATCTGAAAGCCATAATAGATGAAAAAAACAGTGCAATTGCGGGCCGCACCAGGTTTTTATCAACAATGGGACACGAACTGAGAACGCCTTTAAATGGAATTATTGGTGCATTGAACATTATAGAAGACGAGGAACCGCAAAATACCAAAAACGAAAACTTTGCGATATTAAAATACTGCTCCAACCACATGCAGCAACTGATTAACGATATATTGGATTTTAACAAGATAGAGGCTGGTAAACTAAGCATACACCCGGTAGAAGTTAATTTTAAGCAGCTTTTAGTAAGCTCAACCCTGCCCTTTTATAATCATATCGAAGAAAAAAAATTACAGCTAATTATAGAGATCGACCCGGTTTTTGATCTCGTTGTTTTGGTAGATGACGTAAGATTAATACAGATACTTAATAACCTGCTTTCAAATGCCATGAAGTTTACAGAGCAGGGCTTTATAAAGCTGATAGTTATTTGCAACAAAATTGACGCAACAGAAATTAACGTGAGTTTTGTGGTGGAAGACAGCGGCATCGGAATTGAAAAAGAAGACCAGGATAGGATATTTGAGAGTTATTGGCAGGTTTACAATCAAAGCAGCCGGAAATATACCGGTACAGGATTAGGCCTTACCATATGTCTGCGGTTGCTGGAGCTAATGGGAAGTTCCTTAAAATTAACCAGCGAAAAAGGTAAAGGCAGTGCTTTTAGCTTTGAACTTACTTTAAATCGTTCAGTTAAGCGTACCGGTAAAAAAGACCAAATTGTCCCGCTTGAGGAAGACCTTTCGGGGATGCAAATTTTAATAGTGGAAGACAATAAAATTAATATGATTGTGGCCAGCAAAATGTTAACCAGTCAAAAAGCGATTTGCACGCCAGCTTTTAACGGGAAAGAAGCATTGGAACTATTAAAAGAAAATTCACAATATGATATGATATTGATGGACCTTGAAATGCCCGTGATGGACGGCCACACAGCCATAATAGAAACTAAAAAATTATATCCTCAAATTCCGGTTATCGCGTTTACAGCTTCCCTGATAGATCAGGAAATGTTAGCCGATTTAATAAAAAAAGGGTTTGAAGATTGTATCTTAAAACCCTTTCAACCACACGACCTGTTCACCCAAATAAAAAAGCATTTCAGGCAGCGGCCTGAGGCTTGTGTTCCTGATCCGCAGAAGGTAAACCTGTGAGGCTAGTCGCCTCTTTTTAAGCCGAATTTTTCTATTTTACTATATAAATGACTACGCTGGATATCTATATCATCTGCTGTTTTTGAAACGTTCCAATTGTTTTTTTCGAGCTTAAATTTGATGTATTCCCGCTCGGCATAATCTTTATATTCCTGGAAATTGGCAAACTGGTTAAAATCTGTTTGAGGGGCTGCGCTGCCATTAGCAGCCACCGCAGGCGAAGAAGGATTGGCAAATGCCCTTACATCTCCGTCTGTAATGATCTTATCACTCAAAATTATGAGGCGTTCCACCATGTTTCGCAGCTCGCGGATATTACCTGTCCATGGTAATGCTTTAAGGGCATCAATGGCTGCGTCAGAGATCTTTTTAACCGGCATGCCATAATCGCTGCATATTTCATCCAAAAAGCTATGGGTAAGCAAAGCGATGTCATCCCTGCGGTCTGATAACGGTGGTACGTGTATTAAAATAACACTTAGCCGGTGGTAAAGGTCCATACGGAAGTTACCGGTTTCAATTTCTTTTAATAAATCTTTGTTGGTTGCAGCCACCACGCGAACATCTACATCAATTTCTTTTTCGCCGCCCACCCTGGTAATTTTATTTTCCTGCAGTGCCCGCAATACCTTTGCCTGTGTAGGATGGCTCATATCGCCTATCTCATCCAGAAAAAGCGTTCCGCCGTTGGCAGATTCAAACTTGCCGATACGTTGTTTTATTGCAGAGGTAAATGACCCTTTTTCATGTCCGAATAATTCACTTTCAATTAATTCTGATGGTATAGCCGCGCAGTTTACTTCGATTAAAGGTGCATTTGAACGATTAGATTTTTCATGCAACCAGCGGGCAACCAGTTCTTTACCACTCCCGTTTGCACCGGTAATCAATACCCGCGCATCTGTTGGGGCCACGCGGTCAATGGTTTCTTTTATTTTAAGAATAGCCTGTGATTCACCTAAAATATGCCTTACTTTTGAC
>JAQNCM010000644.1 GCA_029237615.1 Mucilaginibacter sp. | reverse complement strand
GGGTCGGACGTTGGTGGGACCGGTTTCTTTGCCGACCCGGCTCCGGAGGACCTCTATCGGTATGACAACACCGGTGTCCGGAACTACACGACCGCCGGAGACAACGCCTTCTTCTCCATCGACGGCACGACCGACCTCGCACGCTTCAACAATGTCAACAACGGCGGCGACTACGGCGACTGGCACACCGGCGGTGTAACTCCTCAGGTCCAGGACGCGTTTGCCACTCCCGGCGCGCACCCTGTGCTGGGTGTGGAGACGCAGGCGCTCGATGTGATCGGGTATACGCGCACCGCAGCGATCGTCGCGACCCCGGAGCCTTCGTCGTTTGTCATGCTGGGCGCCGGCGCGCTGGCGCTCTCGGGTTATGGCCTGCGTCGCCGCAAGCGCGCCGGCAAATCCGCCGCGTAGCCTGATCTCCACGACGTCTGTTCTCTCGATCAAAAATGCCCTCGATTTCCTGCGGATAGGAGATCGAGGGCATTCTCTTGTTTCCGTCGATCCCTCACGGAGGAGGGATCTTGCCGTGGTGCGTGACTCGGATCGGCTGGATCTCCGTTGTGAGCCCTTTCAGGCCACGCTGTCCCTCTTGTGGAGTTCTGCAGGGGCCACGAGGGAAGGCGACGCCGCGGTGAGCGGAACGCTCCGGAAAACGGCGGGCGTAAACCCACGCAGACGCAGGGCGTTGGTCACGACCGACACGCTGCTCAAAGCCATCGCCGCCGAGGCGATCATCGGAGAGAGTAGCCAGCCCGTGAAGGGAAACAGCACGCCCGCCGCAATCGGAATCCCCAGCGTGTTGTAGCCGAAGGCAAAGGCCAGGTTTTGCCGGATGTTACGCATGGTCGCCCGCGACAGCTCGATCGCGTCCGCGACGCCGTTCAGGTCACCGCGCATCAGCACGACATCGGCGGCCTCGATGGCCACGTCTGTTCCCGTGCCGATCGCCATGCCGATGTCCGCCTGCGCCAGGGCGGGGGCGTCGTTGATGCCGTCCCCGACCATCGCTACGATCTCGCCTGCAGCTTGCAGGCGCTGGATCTCCTCCGCTTTATGCTCCGGCAGCACTTCCGGCAGCACGCGCTCGATGCCGACCTGCCGGGCGACCGCCTCCGCGGTACGGCGGTTGTCGCCGGTGAGCATCACCACCGCGATGCCCATCGCCTTCAAGCGCGCGATGGCGGCAGGGGCGGTCGCCTTGATCGGATCGGCGACCGCAAGCACACCGACGGCTTTCCCATCGAGAGCGATCAGCATCGGGGTTTTGCCCTCTTCGGACAGGCGCGTCATCTCCGATGCGAAGGCAGCGGTGTCTATATGCCGCTCCTGCAGAAGCGCGGAGTTGCCGAGCAGCAGGTCGTGACCCTCGACATGCGCTTCCACGCCGAGGCCGGCGAGCGCCCGGAACTGCGTCGCCTCCGTCAGTCGTATGCCCCGCGCCTGCGCGCCTGCCACAATCGCGCCTGCCAGCGGATGTTCGCTGCCGCGCTCGACCGAGGCTGCCAGACGCAGAAGCTCGATCTCCGTAACTTCCGGTGCGGCGACGACATCCGTCAGAGCAGGTCTGCCCTCCGTGACGGTTCCGGTCTTATCCAGCACGACCGTTCGAACGCGATGCACCGTCTCCAGCGACTCCGCGTCTTTGATGAGCACTCCCAGTTGGGCGCCGCGGCCTGTTCCGACCATGATCGCGGTGGGCGTCGCCAGACCGAGCGCGCACGGGCAGGCGATGATCAGCACGGCGACGAAGGCGAGCAGCGCGTGGAGGAATTTCGGCTCCGGCCCCAGGAGGCGCCAGCCGGTAAAGGTGGCGACAGCAAGCATCAAAACGACCGGTACGAAGTAGCCGGTGATCACATCGGCGAGCCGCTGAATGGGAGCGCGGCTGCCCTGCGCCTGCTCCACCATCCGTACGATCCGGGCCAGGGCAGTATCCTTTCCCACACGTTTCGCTTCCATCGTGAACGCGCCGCGCTGATTGAGCGTTGCGCCCGTCACGGTATCCCCCTCTTTTTTCTCGACCGGCGCGCTCTCCCCCGTCAGCATCGACTCGTCCACCCACGACTGACCGGAGACGACGATGCCGTCCACAGGCACTTTCTCGCCGGGCCTCACCAGGATCCGATCGCCCACATGCACTTCTGAGAGCGGCACGTCGACCTCCTGCCCGTCCCGCAGAACGCGGGCGGTCCGGGGCTGCAAGCCGATCAGTTTCTCGATGGCCGTTCCCGTGCTGCGTTTGGCCCGCGCTTCCAGCAGGCGGCCCATCAGGATCAGGGTTACGATCACGCCTACCGTCTCGAAATAGACGCCCGCCTGCACATTGCGCGCCGCAAAAAAGCCCGGTGCGATCGTGACAGCCAGGGAGTAGGCGTAGGCAGCGAAGGTGCCGACGACGATCAAGGTGTTCATGTCGCTCGCCCGCTGCTTGAGGGCTGCCCACGCGCCTCGAAAAAAGCCGCTCCCGGCCCAGAACAGCACCGGGGTCGTCAGGATCATCTGCACCCAGTTCCACCAGGGAAACATCGTCCAGTGCATCGGGATCAGCCCGAGGTGGGGGCCCATTCCCATCACCAGCACGGGCAGCGTCAGCGCCAGCGAAACCAGAAAGCGACGCAGGAGTTCCTGCGCTTCAGACTGCCTTCCTGACGGCTGCGCATCCGAGCTTTCACTTTCCGACCGCTGCCCGAATGGGTCCGCTTGCATCAGACTCGCGTCATATCCGGAATCGTACACGGCGGCGATCAGATCTTCGGGCTTCGCCTGACTCGCGTCGAACCGGACGGCGGCGCGCTCCGACAGAAGGTTGACCACCGCGTCCTGAACGCCCGGCACCCGTTTGATCGCCTTCTCGACCCGTCCGACGCAGGCCGCGCAGTGCATGCCCGTAATCGTCAGATCGCACTGTTCCAGCGCAGGCTGCGCCGCGCCGATCGGAGGGACGCGCTGTGTGCTCTCCTGCCCCCCGGCTTTTGTCTCAGCCTGCTTGCCTGCTTTCGGCCCAAAGAAGAACCAGGCCAGGAAAGCGATAATACCTGCGCCGCTCACCAGAACAGCGATCGCGTCACTACTCATCTCGCACCTCTTACCTTTTCAAATCGGACCTACCACACGGTCACTTCGCGAACTTGTAGATCAGATCCATCATCTCTTGATAGGTCTTTTCCGCCTTGCCTGCATCTCCCTCTCGGAGGGCATCGGTCACGCAGTGCTGCAAAT
>JAQNCM010000381.1 GCA_029237615.1 Mucilaginibacter sp. | reverse complement strand
TTAATTTCCATTTAGCCGGTAATGTGTTTTTTAGCCGGTATAACAGCTCACCAACCGGTTGCTCTTTGCAGCTACTCTTTTTTACCGCGTGAATTAAAATCAAACATTCTCGAAATAGTAAAGCCTACTCTGAATTGCCCTTTTGAAAAATTAGATTGTGTAGCATTTAAATAATTAATTTCATCAACTGCCCGCGCGTTGGTAATATTAATGGTAAATACGTGTCCGCCGGTTTCAATTTCAATACCTACACCGAGCGGATCATAAAAGCCATTTGAGGTGCTGCGGAATGAGGAAAAAGGGTGCGCATAATCAACAATTAGCCCCATGCGTTTGCTTATTTTTAACCTTGCAACTGCTGCCAGTGCAAAATAATTTTGTTCGCTGCCCGCAACCAGTGGAATAGAAGAGCCATTGCTTACGTAGGTTGGTGTTACCTGTAAAGAAAAGCCATCAGAGAATTTTCTTGCAATCATTACCTGTGCCAGGTGCGAAAGCCTTGAGTTAAAGTTAGGATAAGACACAAAGCCGTAAGGCCTGACACCAGTCTCACCAAGCAAGGTTATGGCAATAGGTGATCCACCATTTTTCATTTGGTGTAACACTGCATATTTTACTTCGAGGTCGGCCAAACCGCCGATGGTCGTTCTGCCGATATCAATATTCAGGTTATCGGTTACGCCATATTCAAATCCGATGTAAACATCTGCCACATCGTCAAGGCCAAAATATAATTTGCCTCCTCCGTTTTTACCGGCAAAATCACCAAACCGGTGAATTACCAGGAAATTGAGATTCTTCTTTTTTACGGTTTCGGTAGTCTGCGATAATACCAGGCGGGAAGATTTAAAAATAACCACCTTTTCGTTTTTATTATCACTACCGATCGCATTCAATAAGGAATCGGCTGAACTGATTTTTTTTACTGAATCGGCCTTTTGAGCCTTTAAACCCATACTTATAATAAGCAGGCTTAATAAAATAATATACTTTTTCATGTGATTTTATTAGAGTGATTTTCTATTTATTTGCGCTGTAAACAGCTGAAACATTTATTTTAAGGCTTTCCGCAATATTGTGAAAAACAATCCTCGGGATTTCGATATGGTGGTCCGCGCATTTTACCATAAACTCCGACGTCATGCTGATCATGCCGTTTTTTATCGATACCGTTCCGGGAATTGTTCTTTGCTGGGTAACGCCATGTACCGTCAGACTGCCTGTCACAGTTACGGGATAGCTTCCATCTTTCGCAGCATCGATATGTTCCTGTATTTTCCCTTTAAAAGTGGCACGCGGAAACTTATCGCTTTCCATATAGTCTGAATTAAAATGCTCCTGCATCCGGGCCTTATCAAACTGGAATGAACTGATTGACACGTTAAAGTCGAGCTCTCCCGTCGATGTGTTATATACCGATACAGCGGATGAGCTAATCGCTTTAATATCCTCTATAGGGGCGCTGGAATACAGGCTTATCCTCGCATTTTTACAAACATAGAGACCCTGTCCCGCTTGGTTTATGCTCAACCATGCAAGTAATACAATACTGATATATTTCATTTTTCTAAGGTTTTGACGATGAATTTATGTTCCAATGTAGCCCTACCGCAACGCCGGTTGACTGCAGTTTTACCTGGCTGTATCCTATATTTGTAAGCGGTAGCTTAAGATACGGCTGTATTTCTATTGCCATTTTTGAGTTGATCTGACGATCATAAGTAGCGTTTAAATTAAGTACGCCCAAAAAATATTTATTGCTGCGAGGTACCGTATAAGCCGTTGGGCCGACGGCATAAGGGTCACTGTAATTAAATTTATAGCTTTCATGCAGCATGATATATGATGACAGGCCGGTGCCCAGTGATATTTTATTTTGATGTTTGTTATACACCTGGTAACCTAAATTTATTGGTATATCAATCATGCGGCAATCGGCAGTAACATTTAGAGGCGCTTCCTTAAAGTTGTAAACGGTATGGTAATCCTGAAAGGCCACGGTATACGGTTTGGAAGAATACAATACCCCGGTAGTTATTGTTAATTTTTTTGTTACCCCGGCAGAAAATTGCATGCCTACGTTGGTACCAACTTTGCTTTGCTGAAATGAACCCACCCCATTGATATCCGGAGCGGCCAGCACCGTTAAAGCATATTGAGGCCTGAATGCAGTAACCGGCTTAATTTTACTTTTTCCATTTTTATCTGCCGGCAGTTTGGCAATATAACCTGCATTATTCTTCAATAAATCAATTGGAGTAACTACCCCCTCAATACCCTGTTCAGGCTCAAATAACGGCAAGCGATTTTGCGCTGACAATATCTCGTTTGCAGTATTGGCAATTATATTTCCTCCCCCTGTAACAGCGCTATCAACGAAGTGCCGTTTCCCGAAAACGGATCCGGTGATGAACGCCTTTTTCCCAGCGCCTTTTTTTCCGGCATTAATATTAATACTACCTGTGTAAACGGAAGCCTGCAATTCCTTTTTGTTTTTATTTTTGGAATATTGTATACTGGCAACGGAGTCTGTTTTTTTGTTTGCTTGTCGTTGGTTTTTTATGGCTTGAAAACTATTTTGAGCAACATGATTAGCTTTTTGCGGGACACGTAAAGCCCACCATCCTAAAAATAACAGTAATAAAGCGGCAACGCCGCTTAAAACGGGTAGCCAGTAAATAATGCCTTTTCGTTTTTTGTTTTGATCAAGCATTTGTTCAAGGGCATCCCAATCCTCCTCTTTGTACCTTGTTTCGTCAACCGGATCCTTCAGGCTCTTCCCAAAAAGCTCGTCCAATTGTTTGTCCTTTTCGTCGTTCATTGTCTAAAACCTTTATTTAAAAACACACCGTCCATATTTATAGCGTTTATAGCTACAATGTGTGTGTAATCCATGCCATTATTGTAATTGGCACGATTGGCAGAAGTGTCCGCCTTCAATATCATTTGTTTAAGTTTTTGCCGGGCTTTATGTAAATTTGACTTTGATGTGCCTGCATTAATATTCAGCATCTCACCAATTTCTTCGTGCGAATACCCATCTATGGCAAAAAGGTTAAATACAGTACGATAAGCTTGCGGCAGTTGCTGTACCATAGCTAAAAGATCATTATAATGCAGGTTTTTATCCGCCAGCTCATGATCGCTTACATCTTCCGCCTTATCAATATCTTCGGTATAAGCAATTTTTAAATTAGCGCGGTAAAAATCAATCGAAACATTCATCATGATCTTTCCCAACCATGCTTTAAACGGTCGTGACATATCGAAACGCTCTATGTTGGTAAAAACCTTAAAAAAGCCCTGGTTCATTACTTCAGCTGCCTCATCACGGTTTCCGGCATAGCGCAGACAGATACCCATAGAAAAGCCGTAAAATGCTTTATACAGCATTTTTTGACACTTCCTGTCCTGCTTTATGCAGCCCCTGATCAGTTCATGTAACTCTTCTTCTCCCATATGGGTCAGATATCTTAGCTTAGTTAATTTAACCGTTCTTATCTACATCACGTTGATAGGTAAAAAAAGGTTGCCTGTGGCACTAAAAAAATGAAAAAAATAAAATTTGAGCATCAACTGGTATTTTTATTAAAAATACCTAAAAAACGATAAAATACAGAAAATATAAGCACCTGGTTAAATTGATGGTTCTCTTGCGCAATCCGCAAAATTTCTTTCATAAGGCAACCCTTTCAAATAAACAAGGGTATTATAAATATACACATGGAGTGTACATATAATACTTAATACATGGTTCCGGTTTCTATCGTTATAATTACTAAAAACGAGGCTGATATAATAACCGGCTGTATAGACAAAGCCAGAATGATCACCGATGACATAGTGGTGATAGACAATGGCCATGCCGACGTTACCGGCGACATTGCCATGTTATATGGGTGCAGGGTTTATAAAAAAATTTGGGATGGCTACGGAGCAAATAAAAACAAAGGAATTGAAGCTGCTAAATATAACTGGATATTAAGCCTGGATGCCGATGAAATTCCTGATGATGAACTGATCCTGGCGCTTCATAAACAAAACTTCGATAACGCCAGCGTAGTTTACGACATCAAATTCAAATCGTACTTTGGAAAGAAACCTATACGCTTTGGCAGTTGGGGACGGGACCATCATATCCGGTTGTTTAACCGATGCGTCGTCAAATGGTCAGAAACAATAGTGCATGAAACCCTTGTAATGCCCGAAAATATTTTAATAAAAAAATTAACCGGGCACATTCATCATTATTCTGTTAAAGATATCGTTGAATACAGAAACAAAGGATCTTATTATGCTAAATTAAGTGCAAGGAAGTATTTTAACAACGGTAAAAAACCCCATGCGGGTAAGCTTTATATTTCGCCGGTATTTGGGTTTATTAAAAGTTATGTTTTTTTTCTTGGTTTTTTAGATGGTCGTGAAGGCTGGGATATAGCCAGGGTCAATTTTAAAAACACCTGGCGTAAATATTATTTTTTGAGCCATATGCAAATTCCGCAGGATAAAAAACGCGTAAAAGATAGCTTAGTTGTAGAGTATTAAGTATTTAAGTTTAACCATAATACCGACTTTTCATTAGAAAGCTAACCTAATCAATGAAACAACGACTGATCCACAATCTTTCCATAAATGGTGTTCAGCTTATCGTTAATCAAATGTTAGGGCTAGGCATTTTTTATGTATTGTCAACCGGGCTGGATAAAAACAATTTTGGTAAAATAAATCTTGCTTTAGCCATTCTGCTGGCTATTTTTAACATCCTTTCTTTTGGCATTGATCAGCTGGTCATAAAAAAAATAGCTTCAGGGGTTGATTCGTCAACCATACTTTCAATATATCTGACCCATGTATTAATTACCGGCATCCTTTTTTACGGGTTATTGTTGTTCGGATTTTATTTATTTCAGCAAATAAATGTTTTCTATAGTTTGTTGCTGTTAATAGGGATCGGTAAGCTGATGATCTTTTTTTCAACTCCATTTAAACAAGTCGCCAATGGATTGGAGCGGTTTAAGTTATTGGCTTATATGTCGGTTATATCCAACATAATACGGTGCGCCGGGCTTATCACCTTTGCCGCAACGAATCATTTGAGCCTGCGCAATGTAATCCTGATATTTGTTTCGGGCGATATAGCTGAACTGCTTCTGGTTATATATCTGTTTAAACGTGCCATTAAAACTCCACTAACACTAAAATGGAATGGCGCCGGTTACATTAATTTATTACGGGAATCATTACCGCAAACCGGCGTTGTTTTAATTACTTCGGCCCTGGCGCGTTTTGATTGGATATTTATCGGATTTATGGTATCGGCCATAAAACTGGCTGAATATAGTTTTGCGTATAAGATTTTTGAAATATCAACGCTCCCTTTATTAGCCATAGCGCCGTTACTCATTCCCCGGTTTACAAAACAATTTCAGCAGACCGTAATTAAAGTAAAGGAATTGAAATTGTTAGTAAGGGCTGAAATGATAGTCGCCGCTTTTACAGGCTTATTTTTAAATAGTTGTTGGAGCCCGGTTATTGATAAAATTACTTCGGGCAAATATGGATTAATAAACACAAAAACTATATTTATTTTATCGCTTTGCCTGCCATTGCTTTACCTCAACAACTTTTTATGGACCATCTATTTTGCCCACGGGCGGATGAAAATGATCCTTAGTTCGTTTATTATTACTTTTTTGGTAAATGTTACAGGCGATGTATTACTCATCCCCTTTTTTAAAAATGAGGGTGCCGCGTTTGCGTTTTTATCAGCCTGCCTTGTACAAACTGTTTATTATTTAAAAAAGAATACTATTAACGAGCTTAATCACATTTGGCAGCCGGCTTTTTTTTGTACCCTGTGCGCTTTAATAAGTGGTGTTGCATCAAGGATGCTTTTTACCGGCTATCCATTGATACTTACTTCCGGCATCATAATTTACATTATTCTACTCTTCGCTACAGCACAACTCCGGTTATCTGACCGTAAAGAACTCGCCATTTTTAATTCTTAAATAGCTTCCGTTGGGTTGACTTGCAGGCAACCCTTTCAATTTTTAAGCCGTAATCCATATTGAAAACAGTTACGATCTAATATTTCAACTGGCTTAATTAAAAGATTACCGATGATCCACAGTATTGCTGATTTTAGGCTAAAGAAACTCATAAACTATGTTGACTGGAAGCTGCTGCTGTTCTTACTGCTCTTTTTAAACGTAAAATTAGCAGTAAAAATCCCGGCAATTATTATCATTTACTTACTTCGGTTCAATTTTAGGTTTGGTTTCAGTATTAAAAACTCAAGGCTGCCGCTTTTTTACCTGCTCATTATTGCAATAGCTCTTTCGGGGCTTTTTATTAATGGTAATTACAGCAACGCAAACTACATGCTGTTATTTTTAAACGGATTGGTTTTTTGGGTATTGTGCCTTTTAGCCGTTCACCAGGTTAAGTTGTCGGTTGAAAATAATACTATCGAAACTGTTAAAAATACTATACTCACTTTTTTTGTGATCAATGCGTTTGTTTCATTTTTCAACATCGCCCTTATTATGTGGGAAACCGGCGCAATTAATCCTTACCGGTACCAGGGAGAATATCAAAAGTATTTTATTGGAACCGGCGACTATATCAAAGGACTCACCTTTGATACCTCTACAACAAACGCGGTATTAAATGCTTTTGGGGTTATTTATTCTTTAACCCTTAAAAAGCCGGTAATGGTGCTGCTTTGCATGGCTGTTTTATTACTTACAGGAAGCAATTTCATCAACCTTGCATTGCTAATAATCCTTGCTGTTTTATTCCTTGTTAACAGTACCAAAGATCAAAAAAGCTTAATTGTTATTTGCGTGGTATTCCTGGTTGTTTTCATGGCCAAAGTCTCCCCGCAAAATAACCAATACGCAGCTGAAACCTTTAAAAATATAATTCACCCGTCAAGACCGCCTTTTCCCAAAACAGCAGTAATTAATGCAACTGCTATTACAAAAGGGCGGCCGGACACTATAAGGCGAAAAATTGCACATCAATACCTGGATAGCATTTATAATGCCTCCAATAAAAATCCAATAAATAATCCGGTTAAGGCGGCGTTGCCTGTTGCTAAAACCGTTCAGGGCAGAATAATAATTGCTGAACCTGATATCAATACAAAACCTTACCAAACACCAACTGATACGGTACCGCAGCAAAGAAAGCTTTTAACATTTATAAACCAACACAAAGGTAAACTTCCCATATCCGGAGAAGCTTCCTTCTTTCCTGGTTTACCTGGAAAAGCTTTAGCGTTGCTTCAGTCCTTGAAATTTTTTCAATGTCACCCAGTTAAAATAATAGCTGGCGATGGCATGGGCAACTTTTCTTCAAAACTTGCTTTTAAAGCCACCAGCCTTGGTTTTGCAGGGAAATATCCTGCCAGGTTCACCTATATCAACAATGATTTTCTTACAAACCATCTTGACATATACCTTAACTTCTTTAGCAAACGGGCAGAGTTACACTCCTTAACTAACAGCCCTTTCTCGGTTTATGACCAACTATTCGCCGAATATGGGTTATTGGGATTACTTGCATTCGCGATTTTTTATATAGGCTTTTTTACTAAACATTTTAAAAAGCTTACTTACGGCCTGCCGGTTTTAATGCTGATGCTGGTTGCATTTTTTATCGATTACTGGTTTGAGCAATTGTCAGTAGTAGTATTTTTTGAGTTGCTTTTATTGCTCAACATCAAAGAGACAACCTCTTTAAAAGCGGTGAAATATGGAAGAGCATAACCCAAAAATCACTGTTTTAATGCCGGCATATAACGCCGATAAATATATCCGTGAGGCCATTGCATCAGTATTAGACCAGTCTTTTACTGATTTTGAGCTGTTGATAATCAATGATGGCTCTACAGATGATACGGTAAAAATCATACGATCATTCAATGATTCCAGGATAGTACTTATCAACCAGGGGAATAAAGGCATAGCTCATGCACTTAACCTGGGATTGGCCAATGCACGGGCGCCCTATATTGCCCGGTTTGATGCAGATGATATTTGTATGCCTAACCGGTTAAAAATACAATATGATTTTGCAACGGCATATCCGGAATATAGTGTGATTGGTTCAGCAGCCGATTATTTGGATGCTGATGGCTACTATATTTTCACCCACCATCCTGAGGCACATTTAAACGAAGAGATACAGCAATTAAAATATTCAGTATGCCCCTTTATTCATTCGAGTGTTTTTTATAAGAAAGAGGTTGTTATAAATAATGGCGGCTATAGTGAGCACGCCTATACTTACGAAGATCATTTTTTGTGGGTAAATATTTTAAAAGATGAAAAAGCCTGTAATCTTTCCCAGGCATTGATCAAAGTAAGGTTAAATCCCGAATCAGTTACCATTGATGAGAAATGGCGCACCAGAGAATTCCGGTCTATAAAATATTCCACACTAAAAAGTAGAAGTATTACCGCAACCGAAGGGAACAAATTATCCAAGATTGGCGGCAGGCAGTTTTCGCCACAAATAAAGGAAGGGGCTTATTATGCGTTATGCGGCAAAAAGTTTTTGCTTAACAATTATCAACCTGAAAAAGCCCGCCTTAACATGAGCAGGGCCATTAGCCTGCACCCTTTCCGTTTAGATAATTACCTGCTTTACACGGTAAGTTATTTTCCCGAAAAGTTTATTAGCTGGCTGCATAAAATCAGTCCGGCCAAACTGTGATTTAAAAATTGGATTATGAAGGTAGCTTTTATAACAAGGTCAACATTATATACCGCTCCGGGGGGCGATACCGTACAGATTGTAGAAACTGCGCGGGAATTAACCGGGATGGGAATTACTGTTGATATACTTTTATCCAATGAGGTCATTTTGTATGAACAATACGACGTGCTTCATTTTTTTAATATTACCCGGCCGGCCGACATCCTTGGTCACAGCAAAAAGGCAAAAAAAACTTTTGTGGTTTCAACCATATTATGTAATTACAGTGAGTACGATAAACATCACCGCAAAGGCATGGGAGTACTATTTACCTATTTATCCGGTGATGGCGTTGAATATATTAAAACCATAGCCCGCTGGGTACTCGGAAAAGACCACCTTGTAAGTATTGATTATTTATGGAAGGGACAGCGCAAATGTATTGTTGAAATATTACGCCGGGCGGCTATTATACTTCCCAATTCCGAATCCGAATATAGTCGCGTTCAGCAAACCTATCTTTCAAAGGTCAAATATCTGGTAGTGCCTAACGGCGTAAACCCAACTTTGTTTAACCGTAATCCAGCTATAAAAAAAGATGAACGGCTAATACTGTGTGTAGCCAGGATAGAAGGGATAAAAAATCATCTCAACCTGATAAAAGCATTAAATAACACCCCATACCGGCTATTGATCATTGGTTCACATAGTCCCAACCAGGCTGCTTATTATAATCAATGCCGTAATCTGGCTAATGATAACATCAGTTTTATAGATCACCTTCCGCAAAACGAGCTGGTGGCCTATTACCAGCGTGCCAAAGTCCACATATTGCCCAGCTGGTTTGAAACAACCGGGCTAAGTTCGGTTGAAGCGGCTGTGATGGGCTGTAACGTAGTAATAACAGACAAGGGCGACACACGGGAGTATTTCGGTGACGCTGCTTTTTATTGCGATCCTATAAACCCTCAAAGCATCCTTGCCGCGGTAGAAAAGGCAAGCCTGGCACCATCCAATGAAATTCTATCCGAAAAAATACTAAAACAATACACCTGGAAACAGGCGGCACTGCAAACATTAAAGGCATATCAATTGGTTACATCATGAAATTAAGAATCGCAATATTAGGAACAAGAGGTATCCCCAATTATTATGGCGGATTTGAACATATCTCAGAATATGTGTCAGAAGGTTTAGTAAAAAGAGGCCATTCGGTAACTGTGTATAACTCTCATAACCATCCGTATAAAGAAAACAACTGGAATGGTGTGGAGATACAACACTGTTTTGATCCTGAATACCTGGTTGGAACAGCCGGCCAGTTTATTTATGATTTCAATTGCCTGATGGATGCACGGAAAAGAAAGTTTGATGTAATATTGATGATGGGCTATACCAGCAGCTCGGTTTGGGGAAAGCTGTATCCCCCAAAAAGCACCATCATCACTAACATGGACGGCCTGGAATGGAAAAGATCAAAGTATTCAAAAAATGTACAACAATTTTTAAAATATGCCGAAAAGCTTGCTGTAAAATACAGTCAGTATTATATCTCAGATTCACTGGTGATAAAATCCTACCTGGGTGATAAGTATAATATCGAAAGCAAATATATTCCTTATGGAGCTGACCTTTTTTCGATGGAGGAAAGGGAACAGGTTGATAACAGCCAGGCATTAAAGGAAGATTATTTTTTACTGATGGCAAGAATGGAACCCGAAAATAATATTGAAATAATATTGGATGGGTTTAACAACAGCAACTCAGATAGAAAATTTAAGGTATTGGGAGATACCAGTAACAGGTTTGGAAAATTTATCACAAATAAATTTAAAAACGATAGCCGTATTGAGTTCAAAGGGTCTATTTTCGATACAGGTAAAGTTCGATCACTGCAAAATAACTCCTACCTATATTTCCACGGGCACAGCGTTGGCGGCACCAACCCATCCTTATTGGAGGCCATGGCAAGCGAGGCCCTGATAGCTGCACATAATAACCCCTTTAACAAATCGGTATTAAATACGGACGCTTTTTATTTTTCAAATGCCGCCGATGTACGTGCGCTGGTTGAAACAGTACAGCGAAAGGAAAATGAAAAAGCGATGGTTAATAATAACCTGCATAAAATAAAATACCAGTTTAACTGGGAACAAATCATTGATCAGTATGAAGATTTTATTTTAGCCTGCCATTATAACTCAACCCATGAACAGATTATTTAACATTGAGGACAGCCTGGCTAACAAAATAAGTTATTACCATATCATGTTGTTGATGGTCAGTTTGCCTTTTGATATGTTTTATAGTCATCTGATCCTGATAAGTTTAGTTGTTCACACATTCATCCATCTTAAAAAGGAAGCCTTCAAAAATATACCCACATTCAGGACCGTCATGCTACAGTCGGTGTTTTTTATCACTGTATTGAGCACCGTTTACTCTATAAATAAACCCGCGGCTTTTACCGAGTGGGGAAAGCAGGTTACTATTTTTCTCTTTCCGGTAGTTTTTTGCCTTAATCCACTTGATCTGAGAAAATACCGGCCGCAATTATTATTGGTATTTTCAACAGCATGTACTGCAATTATTGCTTACCTGTATATCGATGCTGCCGTAACTATCAGGCATTATAAGCTGCCAATCTCAGCCTTGTTTTCATCGGCCTTTACCAATCATAACTTTTCGGAACCGATAAAGATGCACGCTACTTTTTTTGCCCTGCAGGTAGCCCTCGGCCTCATTTATATGCTATCTATGCTGATCAAACAGCGCTTGTTCTACAATCGGCTACTTTATTTAATTTGCAGTGTTATATTGACAGCAGGTATTATACAGCTGAGCTCAAAATCTGTTTTTATAGCTGTTTTTATCGTTATTAACACAGCGCTTCCCTGGCTATTATTGAAGGGCCGCCAGCGTTTGGCCTTCTTTTTGTTTTCAACTGTTATTTCAGTTTTATTGATGGTAACTATTATCAGCTCATCCACATTAAAAGAGCGGTATATTACTGAATTAAAAAGCGACCTGTCTGTGAAGAGTCCCAGTGCAACTATAGATTCACGTTTAGCCAGATGGGAAATAGCTGGCAATTTAATTATTAAAGCACCTGTAATTGGTTATGGGGCAGGGGCCGAAACGGGACTTCTGCAGGAGGAATTTTTTAAAAATAAATTATACAGTTCTTTCCTAAACAGGCTAAATACACATAGCCAATATCTGAGTTTCCTTATAAAATCAGGGGTCATCGGACTTTTGATCTACATCACCACCTTAGTTTTCGGTTTCAATTGTGCTTACCGGGAAAAAGACCTTCTTCTTTTCGCCTTCATGGCATTAATAGCAGCTGTTTCTTTTTCGGAGAATCTGCTTGATGTTGATAAGGGAATATTTTATTATGCCTTTTTCTTTTCGTTCTTCATTTTTTCGCAGAAACAGCCAAAACACAGGTCATCGACAACTGACAAACATCGTTTACAAGAGGGGCATAACGCAGGGATAATGGTTTAAAAAGGGCCGGAAAAGCTTAAA
>JAQNCM010000616.1 GCA_029237615.1 Mucilaginibacter sp. | reverse complement strand
ACAGCTGCTGTGGTAACCTGAAATACGCTGCCGGGATCAAGGCTCCGGTTTGCCAGTAATGATTTTGTTTGGGTGATCGTTGATTGCCATATATTGATATCTTTTCTTGGCTGTGTAAAATAAAGATATATTAAGTCCATTGCCGTACCAAAATCCTTCGGAGAAGTGCTGGCAGATATTCCTTCTGCATTTTCACTTATATAAGGTGAAACATTTACATTTTTGCCGCTTAATTTTTTATCCAGCTGTGCCTGTGTAAAATCACCTGCTCCGCTACTGGTAATAACCCCTGTAGCAAGGTCGGCCGAAGTAAAGTCCTGGTCGCTTGCCAGTGAGGTGCCTCCAAAACTATACCCGTTGATTAATACCTGGTCGTTTTTAAACTGGGTCGGCTTTAAAATAACCTTTACGCCGTTACTTAGCGCTAAAGTTGTAGTCCCGATTAAGCTATCAGTTTGGGTGCTGGTAACCTTGCCTCCAACAGGCAAAGCAGGCAGCAGGGGATTATCGTTGGTATTGTCGACATACGGCTTCAGGTCTCTTCCGGCGGCGCTTATCCACGTCAATAAGTTTTTTTCATTAGGCAGCTTGTCTTTTTCTTTATCAGGCGCCTCTACAATTACTACCCTGTTTTGGTCGCTGATGAATTTGCCGGCCATAGCGTTTACCTCAGCAAGCGTAATTTTGCCGATGTTATTTATGTAAAAATTATATTCATAAGAGAGACCGGGAATAGCTTCGCCTGTTAAAAAATTCTGTTGGTATTCATTCACAAAATTTACGGAGTTAGTTTTATCCCTTTCTTTATAGGCATTGTCTATGCCGGTTAATGCATTTTGCTTGGCTCTCTCCAGTTCTGTTAAGGTAAAGCCATATATGCGCGCACGTTCGGTCTCAGCAACTACCGCTTTTATAGCAGTCTCCAGTTCTCCCGGTTTTGCAACCACAACGGTGCTGAATGCATCCTGTTTAGCTATAAAACTACCGTAACTGGCCTGGCTATATAAAATGGGCGGATTGGGTTTTTGAAGCAATTCGCCAAGACGGGCATTCAACATCTGGTTAAACAAACTAACTCTTACGCTTTGTAAATAATCGGCGTTTGTTTTAACAATAGTGCCCGGATGTTTAACGATGATTTCAGCCAGGGTATACGGGAATTCTTTATCGGTTGCAATTTTAACTGCGGTTCCGGGCGTTGGCGGAACGATATAGGTTGCCCTGGGCTTTTCGTTAGCCGGATTAGTTAACGAAGAAAAGTCCCGTTTGATGAGTTCCTCGACACGGGCAGGATCAAAATCACCTACTGCAATAACTGCTTCCATATCCGGGCGGTACCAGTCATGGTAGAAGCTTTTAATACTCTCAGGTTTAAAGGTCTTGATAATATCTTCTTTGCCAATCGGGATACGCGCAGCGTATCTTGAATTATTTAGGATTACCGGCAGCGTTTGGTGGCTTAAGCGTTCCTGGGCGTTTTTGCCGTGTAAACGCGCCTCTTCTAAAACTACGCCGCGTTCGTCATTAATTTCTTTTGGATCGAATGTCTGGAAACCGGCCCAGTTGGCCAGTATATTAAATCCTTTTTCAAAAACCTGGGTGCTATCGGTAGGTAATGGTAACTGGTAAACCGTTTCGTTAAATGAGGTATACGCGTTAAGGTCGGCGCCAAATTTTACACCTGATTTTTGCAGGTAATCAACCAGTTGATTTTTAGGATAGTCACGTGTTCCGTTAAAAGCCATGTGCTCGGTAAAGTGGGCAAGACCCTGCTGGTCGTCTGCTTCCAGTACCGAGCCTGCTTTGCTCACTAAATACAAATTAGCCCTGTTTTTTGGCTCGGTATTTTTACGGATATAATACGTTAAACCGTTAGGCATGTGCCCGATTATCACACCTGGGTCTATCGGTAAATTAGTGGTTTTTGATTGCTTACTTGCCATGGCAGGTTTCGCTTTTGCCGATGCGGCGGGTTTCTTTTTGACCTGTGAAAAACCTTCGCCGGAGACAATCAAAAAAGCAATAGCTGCTATAAAAACTTTATAGTTGAATTTCATTTTTATTAGAGAATATATTTGCTAAGATGCAAAACGAATAGCTTAGTTACAAATTGTGATCACTGATTATTTTGCAAGGATGATTAAAGGAGCGTTTTTTATCTATCCAAGCAGCATTGAGGAGAACGAAGGAGCAATCCCACTTACAGAGCGGAAAAATTGTAGAGACGCGATGCATCGCGTCTCTACAATAGGCCCTTTAATAATGATACCTTACAAAAGCTTCCATGGCTTCATATTCAGCCATGCCCAGCTTGTCATAACACCTGGCAGTTTCGCGGGTGCGGTCTTCTGCCCTTACCCAAAACTCCCTGGCATCATCTCCCGGGAATACCGGCCGGTCCTTCTGGCTCTGGTGCTTGAAAATGGCGTTCCGTTTCCGGATCACTTCCTGCGGTGACAGCGGTACGTCCATCTCTATCTCCCAGGTGTCAAACTCCTGCCATGCACCGCTGTACATCCACAGCCAGCAGTCCTTTACCCAGTCTTCGGTTTCCTTCA
>JAQNCM010000365.1 GCA_029237615.1 Mucilaginibacter sp. | reverse complement strand
TTCAAACCCGATTTGATCACATTAGCTACAGAACCTTTTTGTTTGTCGCACTCAGCATTTGCTGCATCGATGTTTCCAACATTAAGTGCGCTTTGTACTTTTCTTACAAATACGTCAACGTTTCCTGTACCCGATGCCTTGCCGATAACAACAAAACGCTCTATAGAGAATACAATTACCATTAATAAGTACGACATAATAACTGGTACTAATTTACCCCCTCTGTGTATTTGTCCAAATAAATCAATTGGACGGCCAAGAAGTACGTCGCCACCTTCATAATGACTTGCATCACCCAATATAAAAATGAAAATCAGGATAGCAACCACGATACAGAGTGGAATAGTCAGCGTTGCAAACATGCCTGATGCAGCTGGCTTTTCGGTTTTAACAGGACTAGTTGGTTTTGTTGGTGCGTTTGCCATTACTTTAGTTTTTAGTTTTAGTTTTTAGTTTATAAATATAAGTTTATTAAATGCGAATTTTTAGCGAATAACAAAAATAGAATTTTAATGAAATAAAAAAACTATTTATAATATTCTTTATAATTTTTTAACACAAAATTTATTGAGTTGTATATACGGTGGGTACATAACGCTATAAATTAAAAATTGTGTTTTGCGAATACATTTTTTTGCAATAAAACCTATTTTTTTTAATAATAACAAGCAATCCTGTATAAAAATTATGTTACTAAGCTGATATTGTAACATTTGGTGCTGCATTTACTATTTCGGGACTGCAATAGCTTGTATATTGTTCAAAATTTTTAATAAATGCTATAGCAAGTTCGTTTGCTTTTTCGTCATAGCTATCAGCATTAGTCCAGGTATTTTTAGGATTGAGCAAATGATCGGGTACGTTTGGGCAACTTACCGGCATTTGCAGGTTAAACACCGGGTGTTCTGTATATTTTACATTATCGAGTTCGCCACTAAGTGCTGCGCTTATCATTGCCCGTGTATACTTAAGCTGTATTCTTTTGCCTGTTAAATAGGGGCCGCCCGTCCATCCGGTATTTATCAACCACACTTTAACGTTGTGCTGTTTTATTTTATTGCCCAGTAAACAGGCATAAACTGCCGGGTTCAATGGTAAAAAGGCTTCGCCGAAACATGCCGAAAAAGTAGCTGATGGCGCTGATATGCCATTTTCAGTACCAGCAACTTTTGCGGTGTATCCAGAAATAAAATGATACATAGCCTGCTCGGGGGTAAGCTTTGAAACCGGTGGCAAAATCCCGAACGCATCGGTTGTTAAAAAGAAGATGTTTTTAGGCGACGCACCTATTGAAGGGATCACGGCATTATTTATATTATATAACGGATAGGCAACGCGGGTGTTTTCTGTTTTATCGATATCGGAAAAATTAACACTGCGGGTGCCTTTTATGAAATTAATATTCTCTAACAAAGCCCCGAAACGAATCGCATTAAATATCTGCGGTTCTTTTTCGGAAGTCAGGTCTGCGCATTTGGCATAACAACCGCCTTCAAAATTAAATATGGTATAATCGCTCCAGCCATGTTCATCATCACCTATCAAGCTGCGTTCGGGGTCGGCACTGAGGGTTGTTTTGCCGGTGCCTGAAAGTCCGAAAAATATTGCGGTATCTCCTTTTGCTCCGGTGTTTGCCGAGCAATGCATGGCAAGTACTTTTTTTTCATGAGGCAGAATAAAGTTTAATACCGAAAAAATGCTCTTCTTAATTTCGCCGGTATATGCCGTTCCGCCAATCAGGATTATTCTTCTGCTGAAATTAATAACGGAAAAATTATGCTGACGGGTTCCATCTGTATCCGGATCGGCTTTAAAACCGGGCGCGGCTATTATTGTCCATTCGGGTGCTGAATCCGGATTGATAACTTCGGGTCGTAAAAATAAATGGTGTGCAAATAAGTTTTGATAAGCAGTTTCAGTTATCACACGAATATCAATATGATATTTTTCGTTGGCACAGGCGCATGAATCGCGTACAAAGACGTCCCGGCGGTTGAGGTACGCGGTAATTTTTTGGAATAATATATCAAACTTATCCGGACTGAATTTGATGTTCACTTTGCTCCACCAAACGCTGTTCCTGGTTATGCTGTCTTCTACTATAAAACGATCCCTGGGTGATCGCCCGGTAAATTCGCCGGTATCAACTGCCAGCGCGCCTGTATCGGCTAAAACACCTTCGTTTCTTTTTATTGCTGTTTCAACAAGTTCAGCCGGAGTTAATTGATAAAATACATTCCTTGCCCGATCAAGCTCCAGGTAGCTCAGATCAGGTACTTTGTTAGTACTGTTTCTCATTAAAATGTTATAATTGGTTGCCGCAAAATTAGCGGTTTATATAACAAATAAACAAGTAAAATGCGATATATTTTTACATGTTGTATGTTTTACACACTATGTAAGTTGCTGTAATTAAGAGTTTTGATAATATATTCCGATACACTAAGTGTTGGGGGTCAGAGATCGGAGGTGGGAGATTAGAGGTTAGCTATTGGCAGTTAAAGATCAGAGAGTGATTTGGCGGTTGGAAACTGTATCGTTTATGCTTTTCAAATCTTCCATGCCAGAGGTATGGAAGGCCTAACCGCCCGATGACCAATGACCAAATGACGAATGACCAATGCCCAAATTATCCGCCGGCTTTTTTAGCCTTGTAACCATCGGCAACCAGCAGTGTTAAAACTTTATCCCTGAAATCGCCCTGAATCAATATTTCGCCTTCTTTAACTGAACCGCCAACGCCACATTTTGATTTCAGTTTTTTACCGATAAGCTCCAGGTCTGCATCGGTTCCGATAAAATCAGTAACGCGGGTAACCAGTTTCCCGCCGCCTTTGCGATCAAGATAAATTTTAAGATTTTGCTGCTGTGGCGGCAGTGTTTGTGCAGCTTGCCCATTGTTTTCCCGGTATTGGAAATCAGGATCTGTAGAATATACAACGCCTGTGAAATTTTTTTTTGCCATGATTTATTAAGTCTATAGCCTCAGGTTCTAAGTCAACCTAAGGCAAATAAAATATTGCAAATTAAACGCCTTTACTTTAGACTTCCTACCTAGACTCAAGACTTTTTATAACCGTTTCCCACAATAACCCTCAGTGAATCAGGCACCACTTCAATAAAATTTTCGGTGCCGGTTATTTGAGGTTCTCCATCAAGGTGAACAGGGCCCGGGCTATTTCGCTTAATACTGATTTTTTTGCCACGGAGGATTTCAACATATTTGGTCTTATCGCTGGTTTTTGTGATCATGCGCATGCCCATCTCAAAAAATCGCCAAAGCGGGAAAGGTTTAATTACACATATATCCAATAATCCGTCCTGAACGGATGCGTTTGGCGCAATATGAGCATTGTTGCCATACTGTGATGAATTCGCAAAGCTTAGCATAAACGCTTCACGGTTAAAGGGTTTACCATCAATTTCAAGCCGGTAGGTTTGTGGCTTATATTTAGCTATTTCCTGTATGGATGATTTTAAATAGGTAAAAAAGCCCCGTTTACGGGTGTGTGAAAATACTTCGCTGATATGAGCATCAAAGCCCATTCCCGCCATATTAAAAAAAGGTTTCCCGTTCATTTTTGCCGAATCTATCAATATGGTATGACCGGTACTTAATGTTTTGATAGCTTGTTTTGCGTTCATCGGTATTCCCAGGAAACGGGATAAGCCGTTACCAGATCCAAAAGGGATGATGCCTAATGGTGTATCAGTGCCAACAATAGCCGAAGCGACTTCGTTAACGGTGCCATCTCCGCCAACAGCCACTATAAGGTCAAATTTATTTAATGCTTCCTTAGCAATTTGCCTTGCATGCGCTATCCCATCACTAAAAACAATCACTGCAGTAAATGCATCGGCATCAAGATGTTTATTGATCAGTTCCGGAACGCCTTCCTTTTTTTTTCCCCCTGATATGGGATTAATAATAAATAACGCTCTCCGTTTCAATTAAATAAATTTAGCCGCCAAAAGTAAATGTATTTTCGGCTTTTGTAAAAAATGTTTTATTTTAGCGGCCTGAATGTGGACTGATTTAATGTCTGAAACCAATAATTATAGGTACAGACTGGATTGCAACCACGTAAAAAAGTGCTAAAACCATGCTTCTTTTTACTGCGATCTTTCCAAATTATCCTGCTTCATTACGTTTATGGTTCAAAAATACAGCAGCGATGCGAATTTGTTTTTACAATTAATTAATCAATATCAATTATGTCATACCTTTTCACTTCTGAGTCTGTATCAGAGGGACACCCGGATAAAGTAGCTGATCAGATATCAGATGCTTTGATTGATCAATTTTTAGCTTTTGACCCCGAATCTAAAGTAGCTTGTGAAACATTAGTTACTACAGGGCTGGTTGTTTTAGCCGGCGAAGTAAAATCAAAGGCTTACCTTGATGTTCAAAAAATTGCACGCGAGGTAATTAACAAAATTGGTTATACCAAAGGCGAGTATATGTTTGACGGTAACTCTTGCGCTGTTTTATCAGCTATTCATGAGCAATCACCTGATATTAACCAGGGTGTTGAACGTACCGCGAAAGAGGATCAGGGTGCAGGTGATCAGGGAATGATGTTTGGCTATGCCACCAGCGAAACCGATAATTATATGCCGCTGGCCCTTGATATCGCCCACGCTCTTTTATTGGAGCTTGCAGCTATCCGCCGTGAAAATACCGACATTAAATATTTACGCCCCGATGCAAAATCGCAGGTGACACTGGAGTACGACGACGATAATAAACCTGTAAGAATTGATGCTATCGTAATATCCACACAACACGACGATTTTGATGAAGAACAAACCATGCTGGCGAAGATTAGCAAGGACATCATCAGCGTCCTTATTCCGCGTGTAAAAGCCAAGTATCCAAAATATGCCCATTTCTTTGGCGATGGTATTAAATATCATATTAACCCAACCGGCAAATTTGTTATCGGCGGCCCGCATGGTGATTCAGGCTTAACAGGCCGTAAAATTATTGTAGACACTTATGGCGGTAAAGGCGCCCATGGTGGTGGCGCATTTTCAGGTAAAGATCCTTCGAAGGTGGATCGTTCCGCAGCATATGCAACCCGCCACATCGCTAAAAACCTGGTTGCTGCCGGTGTTTGCGACGAAATATTGGTTCAGGTGTCCTATGCTATTGGTGTTGCCCAGCCAATGGGTATTTATGTAAACACCTATGGAACCGGTAAAGTTGGCCTGCACGACGGCGAAATTGCCAAAAAAGTAGAGTCGATATTTAACATGACTCCATACGCGATAGAAACCCGTTTTAAATTGCGTAACCCAATATACAGCGAAACCGCAGCATACGGCCATTTTGGCAAACCCAGCCAAATAGTTAAAAAAACTTTCGTAAGTCCCGAAGGTACAGTAGTAACCAAAGAAGTTGAACTGTTTACGTGGGAAAAGCTGGATTACGTTGATAAAGTAAAAGCAGCTTTCGGCTTGTAGTTAGTTTATTGAAAATTTGAAAATGCGTTGATTTGAAGATGGGATAAATTAGATAATCAAAAATGCATTTTCAAATTACTAAATCATCAAATTAACGTCCCCCTCCTTTTACGCTGATAATATGCCTTCGCCCGGCTGGGGCTTCCACAGGTAGAGGGATTACAGTATCGTCTGTTTTTATTTTTTGTCCGGTCAAGAAACAGGCTTCCGCATTGGCATTTCTTAATAAGTTTCATGTCGCCTGATGTAAATAATTCCTCCGCGCATTTAATCATTCTCCACAACGGGAAAGCCATCTCCTCATCTATATTAAACCATACCTCCTGTAAACCATAAGCGGTTATTGCAAAACACAAATGCCCGTTCGCTTTATTATTGATCCAATTAAACTCGTCGAGTGTGGCAGGGTGCACAGGTTCGTCATTCATTATACAATAAATTAATTCATACAGCATTTCGCGGGCATTAATCACCTTGTTAACATTACTTGCTGCCTCGTTTACATATCTATATCTTTCTGTACACAGTTTGTTATAGGTGTTCTGGTCAATCAGCCGTATTTCATAGCACCAGGTTATAAATTCATCATAAGTATTTAAATAGTTTTTAGCCGCTCCCGTTCCGCGGTTTCTACGTGTATTTAAAAATTGAAGTACGGGGATATCGCCATCCAAAGGGCATAGATCAACGTTTCCATAGCGCAAAATCCGGTGCGTTGTGAACCGGGTTAAGTTGGTTTTTATCATATTTTTAGTTTTTTTATATGGGAAGAAGATTTAGATCGCGATAAGAAGATTGATTCTAAAGGCAAAACGCCATTTAGGGCGTATTAAAAAAATCCGTTTTAAAGGCTAAACAGCGTTTAGGGTGTGATAAAAAAATCCGTTTTAAAGGCTAAATGCCTTTAGGGCGTGATAAAATTAAAGGTAAAATTAAATAAAAACTGCCTTTACAGCACGGAAACGCGGTAGAGACGCGATTCATCGCGTTTCTGCTCCCAATAATTTTTTATGGCTTTTCTTTAGTCAACTACTCACTATCAGTAGCAGTTCATCATATGATTGCAGATGATCATCCGCATAAACAAAGATAAGAAATTTAACTAAGATATTTAGTAAGGATTAATAATATGATCAGGGCAAACGCATTAAAATAACTCTGTCCATTGTCGCTCCAAAACAGTCCACATAGAGGGCGCTTCGTAATGGAGCCTTAAACTTTCGTTTTCTTTTCCATAAAACAGGAGGCTCCGTATTCTAGGTTTCTTTTGTATTTTTATTAATAATATCAAACGGGATTTTTGTATCGGCGTAAACCTGCCATTGCTTAATTTTTCCATCTTCAATAACGGCCTTCCAGGCTGACGGCAAGCGCCAGTAGTTCTCATTATTTTCCGTTTGTAAACCTTTAAATGTTCCCTCTGCAAATCCAAAAGCCACAACGGTATCGCCGCTTTCAAACAATTCTACTATCTCAATTTTATAGTCCGGGAACCATTGAAAATATCTGGCCCAACCTGCTTTCATTTTATCCTTACCGGACACTTTATTTCCATGTGCATCAATAAACAAATGGTCATCCGTCATGAGCGAACAAATTTTATCTGTTTCATGCGCATTGATTGACCTGGCAAAGTAATACACTATTTGTTTATTCATTCGATCTAAGGGTTTAATAACAACTACCAACCCAAAAGTGCCAAGTATAACAAGTATAAATTTAATTCAGGTTATAAGGTAAAGCTATGTAATTATAGTGTTAGTTAAAAGAATCTTTGTTAAGTTAACTGCGTCAAAGTGAATAAATCACAATTCTTTGTTAACTTAAAATCATTATTATACTAATAAGTTGCAAATGCTTTATAAATTAACTAAATAACCGTACCTTTGCGCCAAAATTAGAGGCGCATTTAAATGCAAAAAATAAGAAATATAGCGATCATCGCACACGTTGACCACGGTAAAACTACTCTGGTCGATAAGATTTTACACAGTTGCTCTATTTTCAGAGACAATGAGTCGACCGGTGAACTGATACTGGATAATAATGACCTGGAACGTGAACGTGGTATTACCATTGTTTCCAAAAACGTTTCGGTTAGGTATAAAGACGTTAAGATCAACATTATTGACACCCCCGGTCACGCCGACTTTGGCGGAGAAGTGGAACGCGTATTAAAAATGGCTGATGGCGTGTTATTATTGTGCGATGCTTTTGAAGGCGCTATGCCTCAAACCCGTTTCGTAACACAAAAGGCTTTGGCTTTAGGCCTAAAACCAATTGTTGTTGTAAACAAGGTTGATAAAGAAAATTGCCGCCCCGAAGAGGTTTACGAACAAATATTTGAATTGTTCTTTAACCTTGAGGCAACGGAAGACCAACTGGATTTCCCGGTTATCTATGGTTCATCAAAGCAGGGTTGGATGAGCACCGACTGGAAACACCCTACCGATAATATTTTCCCATTGATGGATGAGATATTGGCAAACATTCCGCCGGCGCCTATCAGCGAAGGTACTTTACAAATGCAGATCACTTCGCTGGATTATTCTTCATTTGTGGGCCGTATCGCTATCGGTCGTGTTGCCCGTGGTACCATAAAGGAAAACATGCCAGTATCATTGGTTAAACGTGATGGCACCATACAAAAATCAAGAATAAAAGAATTATACACTTTTGAAGGACTTGGAAAAGTAAAAGCTACAGAAGTAAGTTCGGGCGATATTTGCGCTGTTGTGGGTATTGAAGGGTTTGACATTGGCGATACCATTGCCGATTTTGACAAACCGGAGCAGCTTGAAGTAATACATATTGACGAGCCTACCATGAACATGTTGTTCACCATTAATACTTCACCGTTTTTTGGTAAAGAGGGTAAGTTTGTTACATCGCGCCACCTGCGCGACCGTCTTTACAAAGAGATGGAAAAAAACCTTGCGCTTAAAGTTGTTGAAACTGAATCGCCGGATTCATACCTGGTTTACGGACGTGGTATTCTTCACTTATCTGTGTTGATCGAAACCATGCGCCGTGAAGGTTATGAGTTACAGGTAGGACAGCCGCAGGTTATCATTAAAGAAATAGATGGTGTTAAATGTGAGCCTGTTGAGACTTTGATAGTTGATGTACCGGGTGAGGTTGCAGGTAAAGTTATTGAACTGGTTACCCAGCGCAAAGGCGACCTGCTGATAATGGAGCCCAAAGGCGATTTACAGCATTTGGAATTTGAAATCCCTGCGCGTGGTATCATCGGTTTACGTAATAATGTACTTACCGCAACAGGCGGAGAGGCTATTATGGCGCACCGTTTTAAATCTTACGAACCATGGAAAGGTCATATCCCTGGCCGCTTAAATGGTGTTTTAGTATCAATGGATACCGGTAAAACAACCGCTTTTGCGATAGATAAATTACAGGACCGCGGTCGTTTCCACATCGACCCGGGAGTGGATATTTATGAAGGACAGGTGTTAGGTGAACACATACGCGATAACGATTTGGTGATTAACCTTACCAAAGGCAAGCAGTTAACCAACATGCGTGCATCCGGTAGTGATACCAACGTGCGTATAGCGCCTGCTATTAAATTTTCGCTGGAAGAATCAATGGAATATATACAGGCTGATGAATATATTGAGGTTACACCGCAAAGCATCCGCATGCGTAAAATATACCTTAATGAAAACGAACGGAAAATTAACGCCAAGAAGTTTCAGAATCAGTAAATAATTGAATCAAGAAGTCAAGAGCCAGGAATCAAGATAAGTTTATCGTGATTCCTGGCTCTTTTGTTTTTTATATTCAGGCTCTTTTATCTTGATTTTTGCTCTTGCATCTTAATATCTAATTGCTTGTTTCCGACTTTTTTTACCTCATCTATCTTGATTCTTGTATCTTGGCTCTTGATTCTTATAAAATATGCGTTTTCCCAGTATCCCAGGTTTTGACCAGCAGGCATTTGAAAAGTATTTTAAAAATACAGGAATGTTGTTCGTTGGCCGCGTAGGCAGCCTGGTGATAAAAATGGTCGTCAGTATTATCCTTGCCAGGTACCTCGGCAGGGGTAATAATGGTATCATAAACGGCGGGGTAGCTTATATTTACTTCTTTTCGGCTATCGCAACCCTGGGCCTCGATCAGTTTATCGTAAAAGAACTGCATCAATTCCCTGATAACCGCGACCAGATCTTGGGCACTTCTTTCTGGATGAAGGTGTTTGCTGGTATCTTTTGTATACCAATAATTTATTTGGCCTTTCTCATTTACCCTGCAAAAGGAACACCCTACAGTTACATATTTATTTTATCCATTATCGGCATTATACAGGCTTTTAACGTGATCGATGCTTATTTCCAGTCGCAGGTGCAGTCAAAGTATATTATGCAGGTGCAAATTGTTGGCAATATTTTATCGGCCATCATAAAGTTGTTAATGATTTATACAAGGCAGCCACTGGTATATTTTGTATACGCTTACACTTTTGATTTTTTGCTGTTATCCATCGGTTATTATTTTACTTATCAGCGTAAGCAACGGACTATACTTAGCTGGTCTTTTAATTTTAAGCTGGCAAAAAAGCTGCTTTTATTTTCATGGCCTTTAATTATATCAGGCATTATGGTGTCTTTATATATGAAAATTGATGCTATTATGCTGCAGAATATGGCAGGCGTAAAGGAGGCAGGTGCTTATGCTACTGTTGCCCAATTTAGCGAGGCCTGGAATTTTATTCCTGCCGTGATAGTAACCTCCTTATTTCCTGCAATTTTAAATGCCAAACGCGATGATGCTGCCCGGTATAAAAAAAGGATACAACATTTATACGATTTGATGGTTTATTTAAGTTTACCGGTGGCGGTTATTATAACATTTGCATCACCATTGATCTATAAATTATTAACACCCGAATATGCCTACGCGGCGCCCGCACTTTCAGTACATATCTGGTCGGGTGTATTTGTGTTTTTGGGCGCCGCCAGCAGCCAGTATCTGATAGCTGAGAATTTCAATAAGCTAACTTTTATTCGTACGGGCTTCGGGGCAATAGTAAACATTGTGCTAAACCTTATCCTGATACCGCACATGGGCATGATGGGTGCAGCCATTGCAACATTGGTTGCTTATGCAAGCGCTACATTCTTTATTATATTTATCCCAAAAGTTAGCGACCAGGGGATAATGATGTTTAAATCATTATTTTTAATTTCGCTGGTTCAAAAGATCATTAAACGATGAGTAATAAAATCAATTTGCTTTTTAAAGTATTTACAAGTCCCAGGCGACTGCGGACTTTGCTGGCGTTTAATGATAAAGGTTATCTTGATGAAATAGGTTGGTTTAATGCATTTGACAGCAAATCGCCCGTTGATCAGGATAACAATCCGATTCCTTGGGTTACTTACTCTTTTATTGATTTTATAAAAGAAAGATTAAAAAAGCAGCATACCGTTTTTGAATTTGGCTCAGGTAATTCAACCTTTTTTTATAGTAAATTTGCCGGATTGGTAGTATCAGTTGAGCACGATAAACAATGGTTTGATAAAATACAAAGCGCTAAACCTGAAAATTCAGAAATGATTTTTTGTGAGTTGGTAAGGGACGGCGATTATTGCAGGGTCCCTATAAAGCTGGAAGAAAAATTTGATATAATTATTGTTGATGGCCGCGACAGGGTAAATTGCTGTAAACAGTCGGTACATGCAGTGTCTGAACATGGGGTTATTGTTTTGGACGATTCAGAGCGCGATTTTTATAAGGAAGGTATCAGCTTTTTGAAAGGTAAAGGATTTAAAGAATTGTCATTTTCGGGGATTTCACCAGGCTTATTTTACAGGAAATCAACCTCAGTATTTTACAGGACTGATAATTGCTTAGGTATTTAATATGGATGAACAGATCATCAGCGGCAATGTAAAAACCGCATATGACGAATTTTACGAAAAGCATGATGAAGCATGGCGTATGCTGGGTGCAAAGTATAAGGCACAGCATATAGTTGATGTATGCAAGGGGCGAATTTTTAAAAAAGTGCTGGAAGTGGGTGCCGGTGATGGCAGTATTTTAAAGCTCCTTGCCGACAAAAATTTTGCCCCTGAGTATCATGCGGTGGAGATTTCGGAAAGCGGTGTTGAGCATATAAAGGTGAGAAATATTAAAGATCTTAAATCTGTTCAACTTTTTGACGGCTACCACCTGCCTTTTGACGATAACAGTTTCGACCTGATCATCCTTTCACATGTATTGGAACATGTAGAGCACGAGCGAATATTATTGCGTGAATTAAAACGAATTGCGCGACATTGCGTTATAGAAGTGCCGCTTGATTACAAGGCCGGAGTTGATACCAGGATCAAACACTTTTTAGCCTATGGGCATATCAATGTTTATACACCTAGTTCATTAAGATACTTATTAGGTACAGAGGGATTTGAAATAGAAGATGACCTTACATCGATCATTCCGCCCGAGGTAACTAAATTCAACACCTATGTGAATCAAAAAAAGGCAAAGAGCTTTATGGTTGACCTGAAAATTACCGCAGAGTATGCTGTTAAGAACAATTTGGGGAAAATTTTCGGAAAAAAGCTTAATGAACAATTAGCAAACGCTTATACCGTTCTTTGTAAAAAGGCCGATAAACACCTGGAAATATTTTGATCTTAATAAGAGTAAAGAATCTAGAGCCGGAATGCAAGAACCGGGATTAACATAAAGAATCAAGAGTCAGGATGCAGGACTTGAATTAGAGCGTGTATTGTAAAAAGTGGTTTGTTATTATTGATGCCAAATAAATTGTTAATAAAAATATTTAATGGTCCTTATGTCTTGATTCTTAAAATCTTGACTACAAACTATTAATACGATATATAAAGTTGATAAATTGGTTATTATTCTTGACTCTTGATTTCTTGTACCTTGTTTCTTAATCCCTATTCTAAATAAAATCTATGCAAAATTTAGCGCCCGTGGCCTTATTTGTATACAATCGGCCTGAGCATACCCGGCGTACACTTAATTACCTGCAAAAAAATGTGCTGGCCGATGAATCACGTCTGTTTATTTTTTCGGACGCTGCAAAAACGGACGATGACAAGGCAAAGGTTGAACAGGTAAGGCAATTGGTTAAGGATGTTACCGGTTTTAAATCCGTTAAGGTCATTCTTCGTAACGAGAACCTTGGCTTAGCTAATTCAATTATCAGCGGCGTTACACAATTGGTCTATGAATATGGCAAGGTGATTGTATTTGAAGACGACCTGCTCTCATCACCGTTTACCTTACAATATTTTAATGAGGCTTTAACCAGGTATGCAAATAATGAAAAGGTGATGCATATTGGCGCCTACATGTATAACCTGGCTAATAAAAGCCTGCATCAGACCTTTTTCTTTCGCGCGGCTACCAGTTGGGGCTGGGCAACCTGGGCCCGGGCCTGGTCGGCTTTTGAGCCCGATGCGGATGTGCTGATAAAGCAATTCGACAAAAAAAAAATCGACCAGTTTTCTATAGAAGGAACCATGAACTTCTGGAAGCAACTGGAACATTATAAAGCCGGTAAAAATGATTCATGGGCCATCAGGTGGTATGCCTCTATATTTTTAAAAGGCGGATTAACTTTAAATCCGTCAACATCCCTTGTTCAAAACATAGGCAATGACGGCAGCGGGATACATTCCAAAAAGGAAGACATGTATCATGTACAAATAGCACAAAAAGTAGTAAAGCAGTTCCCTGCAGAGGTTAAGGAAGATCAGCACGCTTACCAGGCTATAAAACAATTCCTCAAAAACCGGAAAGGGAGCCTGTTACAACGCGGCCTGCGCTTTGTAAAGCAATTGCAGGTAAAATATGCCGATAAAAAACTGTAGAGACGCAATACTTTGCGTCTTAAAACTCATCCATTCATCACTTTGTCATTGCGAGGCACGAAGCAATGACATGCTATACAGAGCCAACCTGCAAAGCGGCATTTGCAAGCCGATCGGCAAAGTTCGCGATTGCTTCTTCGTTCTCATCAATGACAATTTACAACCTCACCGCCTTCAACACCATATAAGGTGAAAGCGCCTTACTTTCAACGGGAACAATTTTTGTAAATATTTTGCCCGCAAACCAAATGATTTTAACCAATGCTTTGGCCAAACTGCTCTGTTCTGATTTATTCTCCAGCCATACAGAAAATTTTCCATGATAATAGCTTTCAATTTCAGTAAGTCCCAGTTCCCTGCAGCAATCAGCAAGTAATTGAAGATCCATGCTGTTGATGTTGTGCTTATCGTAATTTTCGCGGTCAAAATTGCGCTGTACCCAGCCGTTCACACTTTTAAAATTAGGTAAAGTAATGAATAACACCCCGCCCGGTTTTAAAAATTGCAGGTGTGTTTCAATAATGGCTTTAGTATCATTAAAGTGCTCTATTAAACCGAATGAAAGCACCATGTCGTATAATTTGGTTGGTTTATAGCTGAAAAGATCAGCTTCAATAACATTGATATCGCCGGGTTTAAGGTCGTTTTTTTCTAATAGCTGATTTATCAGCCCTTCGTGAATGAAATAATCGAACAGCGTAGTATCAAGGTGCTGATATTTTTTCAGGTAGATAGAATAATAACCCGGGAACCCGCCAAGCTCGATAGCTGTTTTTATATTTTTTTCAGCGATCAGCTTAGTCAGTATATTGCCAAAAATATAATTGGGTTTAATAAAAAATATAAGGCCCTTTCTTGATTCCCAAAAAGACTTCCAGAATGAACGGTCGGTTAAGTTTTGTTCCATTAAAATATAAGTCCAATTTGTTTTATCCTGCCCTTTTTTAATTTAAAAAGGCGACAAGGTCCCTATGCTCCTATGGGGCAATGTCATTAAGTTAAGGCTCCCCAATAATTTCGCCCCCTCTAAATCTCTTCCGCCAACTGGCGCAGAGACTTTAACTTCGTTCCTTTTTTAAAGCCCTCCCTTCCGGGAAGGGTTGGGTGGGGCCAAAATGCATTTGGGAAGAAATGCGAACACTGTTTCCCTAACTTAATGACATTTCCCTATGGGGGCTAACCATTTGTAGATTTTATTCAGACCACCTTTTTTGCCCCGTCAGGTGGCTATCCTTCGTGAATGGGTTGCCACCTGATGGGGCAAATATATCTTATTATTTGTTTGCTACAAATGTGTAACCCCTACGGGGTAGGTTCAGGCAATCGCTTTTAAGATTAACATGGGTCCTTAATGCCTTGATAGAGGCTACCTGTTTGTAGAAAATATCATGCACGATGTTTTTGCCCCAGAGGGGGCTACTCCTTTTGGACATAAAAACAGGAATTCCCATAAATTAAATACAGGTTAAATTTAAAAAGCAATTTCCCCACGGCGTAGGTTAGTTTTTGCAAATAAATGATAATTAGCAGGGGGCCGCTATTTGATTATTTCTCCAACACCCTTGCCGGGTTACCTACCGCAATGCAATCAGCCGGTATATCTTTAGTCACCACACTGCCCGCACCAATAATCACGTTATTGCCAATGGTAATATCGCCAATAATGCAAACATTAGCGCCAATATCCACATTGTTGCCAATCTTAGGGCACCCGCTAAAGGTTCCATCCGCTAATTTTTTATGCCCGATGGTGGTCGAGTTTCTTAGCACGCAATTACTGCCGATGATGGTGCTTTTATTTACTACCAGCGCCTGGCCATGATAAAGAGATAAACCTCTGCCTATTGTTAACTTTCGCGGAAGCTCAATTCCCAAATGCCATTCTACCCAAAAGCGATAAAACATAAAATAAGGAAAAAAGATGATCTTGGTAATGGTATAGCGGTTAAATGTCTGCACCAGGCGAAACATAAACAACACCAGTTGTGCTTTAAAATTTTGCCTGTTAGCGCTCCAATCCTGGAATAAATAAGCAAAAAAGTTCATCTTTTTAATCATTCATTTTTTACCTTTTGTCATTGGCAGCGACGTGAAGCATCTTCTGCAACTCGCCATTTAAGAAGACCCTTCACTGTGTTCAGGATGACAAGTTAGTTTCTTATACCAATTACCTGTCTTAAATTGACCTCTGCTTTAATCGCAGCCTCTTCAAAAGTAAAGTTTTCATTTTAGAATTGTTATAATTGCTGATATAAATAGCGCTGCCTCATGAAAGTAACTTTGATCAATACAGCTGATGCCGGGGGAGGAGCGCCCGCAGCCTGTATGCGTTTGCTCAAAGCGCTGGAATTAAAACAGGTGGATGTACAAATGCAGGTGCAGGAAAAAACGACCGGCGAACCACGCGTTAAAAGTATAGGTCAAGGTTTTTTTGGCAGATTTAAAGGAAAATTCAAATTTTTTTATGAGCGGCTGCCATTTATCTGGTTTAGAGCGAAGGATAAATCAGTACGCTTTGCATTTTCGACTGCTGATGTCGGAACAGACATTAGTAAACAACCCGCTATATCCGATGCTGCAATTTTACACCTGCACTGGACTAATATGGGTTACTTGTCTGTCAATAACTTAAAACAGCTATTTGAAACCGGCAAACCCATTGTATGGACACTGCATGATATGTGGGCTTTTACCGGTGGCTGTCACTACGCAGGCGAATGTGATCATTTTATAAATCAATGTGGTAATTGCTGGATGCTGCGTGATCCAAATGAGGATGATATTTCTCATGCCGGCTGGATAAGAAAAACAAACAAGTATAAGGCAGCCCGGAATATTGTTTTTATAACCTGCAGCCATTGGCTGGCCGATGTGGCGCGTACGAGTTCCCTGCTGAAAAATTTTCGCATTGAAACCATACCAAATCCTATCGATACCGAAATGTTTTCTGCCAAAGATAAAGCAGCAGCACGCCTGAAATGGAAGATCGACCCTCAGTCAAAGATCATCCTGTTCGGCGCCGCAAATATTATGGACAGGCGTAAAGGGATTAATTATTTGGTTGAAGCGCTTAATGATCTAAAAAGCAACTACGCTGGTCCTGGTAATATTGAGATCGTAATATTTGGTAAAAATAAATCCTTTGATGTAAGTCAGTTCCCTTTCAAGGTGTATGAGTTAGATATTATCAATTCTCAAGGTGATCTTGCAGAGATTTATAGCCTTGCAGATGTATTTGTTTCTCCGGCCATAGAAGACAATCTCCCCAATACGATTATGGAAGCGCTGGCTTGCGCTACTCCCGTCGTTGCATTTAATACGGGTGGTATCCCGGATATGGTGGAGCATCTGCAAAACGGCTACCTTGCTGAATTTAAATCAGCAGCCGATTTTGCCGCCGGTATCCATTATATTTTGAATTCAGACCGGCAGAATGAATTCAAAAAGAATGCACGAAACAAGGTATTACAAAACTTCACCAATGAAATTGTTGCTGAAAAATATATGGCCGTTTACCAATCTATATTAAAATAATGGCAGCCATCAAGCCAACATTATCGGTTATTACTGTGGTGTACAATAACGTGCGCAACATTGAAGCCACCATGCTTTCTGTACTAAATCAAACATATCCTGATATTGAATATATTATAATTGATGGCTTGTCTACCGACGGCACCCTGGAGGTTATAAATAAATATAAAAGTCGCGTTGCAAAATTCATCAGCGAAAAGGACAAAGGTATTTACGATGCCATGAACAAAGGCCTTGCAATGGCCACCGGCGACTATGTGATATTCATGAATTCGGGCGATGAATTTTATGCAACAGATACCGTTGCGCGGGTATTTGCTTCAGCCCCCGATGCGGATATTTATTATGGCGAAACGGAAATGATTGATGCCGGAGGGCAAAGCCTTGGTCAGCGCCGGCATAAGGCGCCGGATCAGTTTAACTGGCGCAGCTTTAAATATGGAATGAGCGTTAGTCACCAGGCTATTTATATACGCCGTGCTTTAACAGAGCCATATGATAGCCGCTACCAGCTGAGTGCAGACATCGACTGGATAATCCGCGCGGCAAAAAAAGCTAAGAAGATTGTAAACGTGCACCGGTATGTAGCCCGGTACCTGGTAGGGGGTATGTCCAAAAGCAGGCACCGTCACAGTTTAACCGAGCGGTTTAATATTATGAAGCGATACTATGGTTTAGTCTCAACCGTTATAAATCATTTTGTAATTGCCTTTAATTTAGGCTGGTATTGGCTAAAGAATAAAAGGACAAATGACTAATTTTTAAACCTACTCAATGGCTTTTTTCGAGATCGACAGGCAAACTATTAATGATCTGGAAGTTTTCAATGAAGCCAGGAGTGGAATTTCAATTTTTACTTTTTTCGATATTGCAAAAACGATAGGAGGAAGGAAGAAGCTTATTCAAATGATGGAAACCCCTTCTGTCGATATCAATGTACTTACCTCACGTCGCGACTCCATCAAATATTTTTATGACAACCCGGTAAACCTTGATATAAATAAAAGGAGCCTTGACTTTATAGAGCATTACCTTGCATTTAATACCCACGCATTAACAACAAATTTTATAGATGCGGTTGCAAAAGGAATCCGGTATAAATTTAAATCGAATAATGATCAATATGTAATAAGCCAGGGTATAAGCGATGTGTTTAAGCTGTTAAAAACACTACATAATTTTTGCAGCGAGCTGGTTAATAAAGAAACCCCGGCACATATAAATACGATTATTGATACTTTGAACGCAATGCTTTCAAAGAAAGAGATTGAGAAAGTAATTAATTGGAATCCTGGTAAGGAGTTAAGCTATATTCAGTTATGTTACTATGATAAGCTGTTCCGAAAAACAGAGTTGCAAAGTGTAAGGTCAGCAATAAATATCGTTTACGAACTGGATGTTTATATCGCAGCAGCAAAGGCTGCCGCCGAAAACGGTTTTTCTTTTCCTGAATATTGTACTGATAAACAATCCTATGTGGCAATAAGTGGTTTATTTCACCCTTGCATTAAAAAAGGGGTTAAGAATGACATCTTAATTGACAACGAACAGAACCTGGTGTTTTTAACCGGCGCAAATATGGCAGGAAAGTCATCGTTTTTAAGGTCGATGGGTTTGGCTGTGTACCTGGCACATATTGGTTTTCCTGTACCGGCAGGCAACATGCAAACCAGCGTATTTAACGGATTGATCACTACTATAAATCTTTCAGATAACATCAGCAATGGTTACAGCCACTATTACAGTGAGGTGAAGAGAGTAAAGGAAATTGCCCAAAAGATACTTGAACATGGTAACATGTTCATCATATTTGATGAACTGTTCAGGGGGACAAATGTTAAAGATGCCTATGATGCATCCCTTGCAACTATAAAAGCACTGGCAAATATTACAAGTAGCGTATTTTTAATATCCACCCATATAGTGGAAATTACCGCTGAACTTATAAATACTCCGAATATATCATTCCGGTATTTTTCCTCAAAAATTGAAGGTGGGAAACCTGTTTTTGAGTATAAATTGCTTACAGGCGTTTCTTCAGAAACGATGGGATTTTTTATTTTTAAAAATGAGGGGATATTAGAGATCTTGGAAAAGGCAACCCAAAAGAAAGAAACAAACGATTAGGCATGCACTGTTTTGGTAACTTTCAAAAGTGGTTATCTAACCCATTGCTATTTACATTTAAAACGTGCTATCTTTAAGCAGCCTACATAATAAATAGCAATGAAATCACCAAACCCACAAAGCATTAAAGCAATTGCACTGTATTTACTGTTCACATTTAGTTTAAGCTGCATCTTTTACTTTCTGATTATCTACACAGGTAAAATGGGAAGGTTATATGCATACGGCATCATGTGGTGCCCGGCATTTGCTGCGCTCATCACCTGTAAAATATTAAAGAGAAAGATATCATCATTAGGCTGGGCCTGGGGTAAATCGCGCTATATGCTCTGGAGCTACCTTATACCGTTGCTCTATGCCTTGGTAGCTTATTTAGTTATCTGGATAACCGGCTGGGGCGCATTTTATAATCATGATTTTGTTGTGAGTACAGCCAAATTATTGGGATGGGAGCATTTGTCTGATGGAACCGTCATCG